>NZ_JBKYMO010000383.1:0-5380 GCF_047302915.1 Massilia sp. CT11-108
GCCGCGGCCTGCGCGGCACCGGCGCGCGCCGCATCGACCATCGCCGCCAGTTTCACGGTATCGACGCTTTGCGCCGTGCTTTCCGGACCGCCCATCGCCCAGCCCACGCCGACGCGCATCAGGGTCACGCCGATGATCAGGATGATGGTGCCCGTGACGACGGGCGGGAAGAACCGTAGCAACCGGCTCATCAGGGGCGCGAGCAGCAGCGCCACGGCACCGGCGCCGATGCCGGCACCGAAGATCGCGCGCGCCCCGTCGACGCCGGGTACCGCGTTCGCGATGGCGACCATCGGACCAACGGCCGCGAAGGTCACGCCCATCATCACGGGCAGGCGAATGCCGAACCACGATGTCAGGCCAAGGGATTGGATGAGTGTCACGATTCCGCAGCAGAACAGGTCGGCCGAGATCAGCATGCTGACCTGTTCGGGCGGAAGTTTGAGTGCACGTCCCACGATGAGGGGGACGGCAATGGCACCGGCGTACATGACGAGGACGTGCTGCAACCCGAGCGCACCGAGGCGCGCGAGCGGCAGCCGTTCGTCCACCGGATGGCGGGACGGCTGGGTCATGCTTGTCTCCTAAATGTTTTTATGAACAACAAACAGCATGCCGCCCGCCACGCGCCGGCCATCTGGGCCGGGCGCGCGAGCGTGTCCGCCGGCCCGCTGTGGAGGGCCGCCGGACAGGGTACAACGGGGTTAGTTGGTCGGGGCGCCCTCTTCGTACCAGCGCTTGATGAGATTGCGCTCATCCGGCGTGATCTGGGTGGCGTTATTCAGCGGCATCTGCTTCGTCACGACGGCCTGCTGGTACATCTGCTGGGCGTGACGCTTGATCGAGTCGGGCGAATCGAACGAGATGCCCTTGCTCGGCATGGCGGCCGAGTGGCACATCGCGCAGCGCTGGGCGACGACGCCTTTCACCTGGTCGAAACTCACGTTCTGCGCGGTGGCGCCGGCAGCGGCGGCACTGTTTACGGGTGCGGCGGACGCGATGGCCGGCACGTCGGCCTCGGGTTTCGGGGTCAGGTAGACGACGAGACCCAGCATGGCGGCCACGCCGAAGCCCGCGAATTCCCAGGGCACGCGCTTGCCGTGTACGAGCGCCTTGTGGCGGGCGACGAAGCTCTGGCGGATCAGGGCGCCGGTCAGCATCATGAGGACCAGCACGACCCAGTTGTGTTCACCCGAGTACAGCCAGCCATAGTGGTTGGACAGCATCGCGAACAGCACCGGCAGCGTGAAATACGTGTTGTGGACGCTGCGCTGCTTCGCGCGCCAGCCGTAGATCGGGTCGACCGGCTGGCCGGCCTTCAGCTGCGCGACCACCTTGCGCTGGCCCGGAATGATCCAGAAGAACACGTTGGCGCTCATCGACGTGGCCAGCATGGCGCCGACCAGCAGGAAGGCGGCACGGCCGGCGTACAGCTGGCACGCGAGCCAGGCGGCGAACACGACGAACGCGAAGATGATCGCGCCGACGATCGCGTCGCCGTTCTTCTTGCGGCCGAACGTGCGGCAGATGGTGTCGTACACGAGCCAGAACGCGACGAGGAAGCCCAGCGCGGTACCAACGGCGGCGCCGGCCGTCCAGTCGTGCACCTGCTTGTCGACCATGAAGGTCCCGGCATTGAACAGGTACAGGACGGTGAACAGGCCGAAACCGGACAGCCACGTGGCGTAGCTCTCCCAATAGAACCAGTGCAGGCCTTCGGGCATGGATTTCGGGGCCACGAGGTATTTCTGCGGATGGTAGAAGCCACCGCCGTGCACGGCCCACAGTTCGCCGTCGACGCCTTTTTCGACGAGGTCGGGCGACGTCGGCCTGGTGAGCGAGTTATCGAGGAAGACGAAGTAGAACGATGCGCCGATCCAGGCGATCGCGGTAATGACGTGGGTCCAGCGCAATAGCAGATTCACCCAGTCGAGCAAATAGGATTCCATGAGAGCCTCAAAAACAAAGGAAGCATGGCGCAACCAACACACCAGGCTGTCCCATCACCACAGCGGGCTCTGTGAGGGGCAAATCATCGCAACCACCGGCGAGGGCTGGGCCCTGCTGCCGATGCGCTCCGCGGCGACACAACAACTGTATACGATCTTTTTGAAAAAGGGTACGACTTTATGAGAAAAACAACGCTCCGTGCTTACGAGCCACGGTAAGTGGAATACGACCACGGACTGACGAGCAGCGGCACGTGGTAGTGGCCGGCCGCGTCGGCGATGCCGAATTCGAGCGGCACCACGTCGAGGAAGGCCGGCTCGGGCAGGTTCACGCCCTTCTCGCGGAAATACGCCGCCACACCGAACGTGAGGCGGTAGCGGCCGACCGCCATCGTCTCCGCATTCAGCAGCGGACCGCCGTCGTTGCGGCCGTCGCTATTGAGGGTGAGCGTCTTGATCGTGCGCGCGCCGCCGTCATGGTCGAGCGCTTCGAGGGTGACGCGCATGCCGGCGGCCGGGCAACCGTTCATCGTATCGAGCACGTGGGTGCTGAGGTGTCCCATCTGATTTCCTTTCTTGTTGATTGACGTAAAAAATTGCATACACTTTGTGTTTTCTTTTTTTCGAAAAGTGTATACACTTCAGACACGATGTCAATCACTTATTGTCCCGAGCGACCATGAACCGAGCCCGCCAACCCCTGAAGATAGTCCCGCTGACCAGCGATATCCATGATACGCCCGCGAACGCGCCGTCCGGCGGCGCCACGCAGCGCATCGTGGACTCCATCACCACGGCGATCGCCGAGCGCCGGCTGATGCCGGGCACGAAGCTGTCCGAACAGAAGATCGGCGACATCTTCAAGGTGTCGCGCACCGTCGTGCGCCAGGCGTTCAACCAGTTGTCGCGCGACCGCCTCGTCGTGCTGGAGCCGGCCCGCGGCGCGTTCGTCGCCACCCCGACGGCCGAGGAAGCGAACGACGTGTTCGAAGTGCGCGCGATCCTCGAGACGGCGGTCACGAAGCAGCTGTGCGCGACGATCACCGACGCCCAGGTCAAACAGCTGCGCGAACACCTGGAGCTGGAACGCGCGGCCGTCAACAATGCGGAAGTCCCGGGCCGCACGCGCCTGCTGGGCGATTTCCACCTCGTGCTGGCGCAAATGCTCGGCAACCAGGTGCTCGTGCAGATGCTCTCCGAACTCCTGACGCGTTCCTCGCTGATCGCGCTGATGCGCCAGTCGTCGCAATCGGCGGAAGAATCCCTCGATGAGCACGTGGCCATCGTCGACGCGTTCGAAAAGCGCGACGTCAAGGCGGCGGTGCGCCTCGTCTCCAAGCACCTGGCCAACGTCCAGCACAACCTGCACCTCGATCCGCAGCGCGTGGACCTGGCCGACATCCTCCACCATTGAATCAAAGACACCATCATGACCCAGCACTATCCACGTGACCTCGCCGGCTACGGCCGCGAGCAACCGTACGCCGACTGGCCGGGCCGCGCCCGCGTCGCCGTGCAGTTCGTCCTGAACTATGAGGAAGGCGGCGAGAACAGCGTGCTGCACGGCGACGCCGGCAGCGAGCAATTCCTGTCCGAGATGTTCAACCCGGCGTCGTTCCCGGCCCGTCACCTGTCGATGGAAAGCATCTACGAATACGGCTCGCGCGTGGGCGTCTGGCGCATCCTGCGCGAATTCGAGAAGCGCGGCCTCCCCCTGACGATCTTCGGCGTCGGCATGGCGCTGGAACGCTCGCCCGACGTGACGGCCGCGTTCAAGGAACTGGGCCACGAGATCGCGTGCCACGGCCACCGCTGGATCAGCTACCAGAACGTCGACGAAGCGACCGAACGCGCGGACATGGCGCGCGGCATGGAAGCCATCGAACGCCTGACGGGCGAACGCGCGCTCGGCTGGTACACGGGCCGCGACAGCCCGAATACGCGCCGCCTCGTCGCCGACTACGGCGGCTTCGAATACGACAGCGACTATTACGGCGACGACCTGCCGTTCTGGCTGAAGGTCCGCAAGACCGACGGCACGCAGGCGCCGCAACTGGTCGTGCCGTACACGCTGGACACGAACGACATGCGCTTCGCCCTGCCGCAAGGTTTTTCGCACGGCGACCCGTTCCTCTCGTACCTGCGCGACGCGTTCGACGTGCACTACCAGGAAGGCGGCGAGCGCCCCTCAATTCTCAACATCGGCATGCACTGCCGCCTGCTGGGCCGCCCGGGACGCTTCCGCGCGCTGCAACGCTTCCTGGACTACATCGAACAGCACGACCGCGTGTGGGTCACGCGCCGCATCGACATCGCGCGCCACTGGAAGAGCGTGCATCCCTACAACCCCGACACCGCATTCGCGTGGGAGTAATCACAATGTTAACGCTGGAGACACTCAACGCCGCCGATGAAGCGGGCTTCACTGCCCTGCTGGACGGCGTCTACGAACACTCGCCCTGGATCGCCGCCCGCGCCTGGGCCAAGCGCCCGTTCGCCACGCTGGCGCAGCTGAAGCGCGGCCTCGTCGAAGCCGTGCGCGACGCGTCGCGTGAAGAACAACTGGGCCTGATCCGCGCCCACCCGGAGCTCGCCGGCAAGGCGATGGTCAGCAAGACGCTGACGGCCGAATCGACGAATGAACAGAACAAGGCCGGCCTGACGAATTGCACGCCGGAGGAATTCGCGACGATCCAGAAGCTCAACGCCGACTACAACGCCAAATTCGGCTTCCCATTCATCCTGGCCGTGCGCGGCCCGCGCGGCCTGGGCCTGCCAAAGGCGGAGATCATCGCCACGTTCGCGCGCCGCCTGGCCAATGGCCCGGACTTCGAATTCGCCGAAGCGCTGCGCAACATCCACCGCATCGCCGAGATCCGCCTGGACGACAAGTTCGACCAGCACCCGACCCTCGGCAACCTCGTGTGGGACTGGCATGAACAGCTGGCCGCCCACAGCGAACCCGGTTACGCCGAGCGCGGAGAGTTGTGCGTGACGTACCTGACGGACGCGCACCGCGCGGCCGCCGCCCAGCTGGCGGCATGGATGCGCGAGGATTGCGGCTTCGACGACGTCACGATCGACGCCGTCGGCAATGTGGTCGGCATCTATCATGGCGCCGATCCTTCCGCGCAGCGCCTGCTGACCGGTTCGCACTACGACACCGTGCGCAACGGCGGCAAGTACGACGGCCGCCTGGGCATCCTCGTGCCGATGGCGTGCGTGCGCGAACTGCACCGCCAGGGCAAGCGCCTGTCGTACGGCATCGAAGTCGTCGGCTTCGCGGAAGAGGAAGGCCAGCGCTACAAAGCCGTGTTCCTCGGGTCGGGCGCGCTGTGCGGCGGTTTCGACACGAACTGGCTCGATCAGAAGGATGCGGACGGCGTCACGATGCGCGACGCCATCGCACATGCAGGCCTGAACGCCGACGA
>NZ_JBKYMO010000384.1:0-5378 GCF_047302915.1 Massilia sp. CT11-108
CCGCGGCGCCGACCAGCGACGGCCCGCAACTCTCGCGCGAAGACCGCGAAGCCCCCACCGGCAGCATGCTGCCGCGCCGGCACCAGACCGGCACACCCCAGGTGATCAACAAGGACCAGATCGACACTAACCAGATCCTGAACCCGGGCGCCACCCAGCCGCACATCAAGCCCTGAACAGCATGTCCCGCGCGAGCGCGCCGATCGCGACCGTGGCCGGATGGCTCATGCGCCGTTCGGTCGTGATCGCGTAGACCTGCTCGACCACCGCATCGACCGTACCGAGCGCGGCGACCTGGTACTGGTCGCACACCTGCGCCGCGATCACCGTCGGCGCGAAGAACACCCCTGCTCCCGACTGGCCGAATGCCTGCATCATCGCGCTGTCGTCGAACTCGCCGATGACCCGGACGTGGATGTCGGCGCTGTCGAGCCAGTGCAGCAGACGGCCCCGGATCGCGACATCCTCGCCGGGGAACAGGACCGGCGCATTGTCTAGGCACGCCGGAAAATCGGGCCCCAGCCGGGCCGCCAGGTCGGCGGTGGCGAACGCCGTCATCGAACTTTCCCCCAGCAGGTGGTTGTAGGCGCGCACGCTGAAGTGCGCGGGGATCGTCCGGTCCGCGATGACGAGGTCGAGACGGTGCACGGCCAGGTCGGCCAGCAGGTTGTCGAGGCGGCCTTCGCGGCATACGAGCCTGACCGGCTCCTCCAGCTTCAGGGCCGGCTCCACGAGCCTGCACGCGATGAGTTTCGAGACCGAATCGGCGCAGCCCACGCGAAACGGCTGCGGCGACGCGAGCCGGCTGTTCCGCACGAGTTCCAGCAATTCATCCCCGGCCGTGAAAATCTGTTCGGCCGAGCGGGCAATGCGCCGGCCGGCCTCCGTCAACTCGAGGTTGCGCCCGGCGCGCCGGAACAGTTGCACCCCCAGCGTGGCCGCGAACTCGGACAGCTGCCCCGAGATCGCGTGTGGCGTCAGGTGGAGCTGCGCGGCGGCCGTGGCGATGCTGCCCGTCTTTGCCACCATCCAGAAGTAGCGCAAATGCTTGTAGTTGAGTGAGCTCATGGCGTTCGAATACATCGAAAAATTCGATGAATGATGAAAGATAACACGATTAGTCCGATCTTTAACCGGCGTCTATAGTGAACGTTCAAATCAACGGCAACGATGACCGGAGGGCGATGATGAACGGAATCGAGACTATTGCGAGCGGCCCGATGTGGGCCGGTTTCGTCGGGTTCGTGTTGGTGATGCTCGCGCTGGACTTGTTCGTGTTCGGCGGCAACAAGGCGCACAAGGTGGGCGTGAAGGAAGCGGGCCTGTGGTCGATCGCATGGGTCAGCATGGCGCTGCTGTTCAACGGCGGCCTGTGGTGGTACCTGAAGACGACGGTCGGCGCCGACGTGGCCGACCAGAAGGCGCTCGAATTCCTGTCCGGCTACCTCATCGAAAAGGCGCTCTCGGTCGATAACATCTTCGTGTTCCTGATGATCTTCACCGCCTTCCAGGTACCCCAGCAATACCAGCGCCGGGTGCTCGTCTACGGCGTCCTCGGCGCCATCGTCATGCGCGCCGTCATGATCGGCGCCGGCGCGTGGGTCGTGAGCGAATTCAGCTGGGTGCTGTACGTGTTCGGCGCCTTCCTGCTGCTGACGGGCATGCGCATGCTGGTCGCGGCCGACAAGGAACCGGACGTCAAGCAGAGTCCCGTGATGCGCTTCGCGCGCAAGCACCTGCGCGTGGCGGAAGGCGACCATGGCGAGAAATTCTTCGTGGCCGCAAACGGGCTCCGCTACGTCACGCCGCTGTTCCTCGTGCTGCTGCTGATCGAAGCGACGGACCTGATCTTCGCGGTGGACTCGATCCCGGCGATCTTCGCCATCACGACGGACCCGTTCATCGTCTTCACGTCAAACCTGTTCGCGATCCTGGGCTTGCGTGCCCTGTACTTCCTGCTCGTCGACATGGCCGATCGTTTCCACCTGCTGAAGTACGGCCTGGCGATGGTGCTGACCTTCATCGGCACGAAGATGCTGATCATGCCCTGGTATCACATGCCGGTGCAGGCGTCGCTGACCGTCGTCGCCGTGCTCATTGCCGGCAGTTGTATCGCCAGCCTGTTCGTCGCGCGCAAGCACGACGCCAACTAACGTCTTTTTACTGGAGAACCGAAATGCGCTCATACCCCAAGAACAGCCCCCGCGCCGCCGGCCGCCTGCTGGCCCTGACGATGATCGTGGACGGCAACGTCGCCCTCAGCGAGCTGAAGGCGGTCTACCGTTCGCGGATCCTGGAGCACATCGCGCTGGAGGACGACGAGTTCGACGCCGTCCTGCACGAGTTGTGCAACGACCTGCTCGCGACGGCGCACCACGGCAACGTGCACGTCGACACGGCGACGATCGACGCCTTCCTCGACGACGTCGATGCGCCCGAACTGCGCCGCAACCTGCTCGGCGCCATGTGGCGCCTCGCCGATGCCGACGGCTGGCTGGCGGACGCGGAAGCCGTCGTGCTGAACCGGGCCGCGATCCGCTGGGGCGCCGAATCGGGCTTCGTCACCGCGCACTGACCCCGGGGCCTGCATGTGCAAGCGGATGCTTCGGCCGCGGCCGAAGCGTCGCGGGCCGGCTCCCGCTAGCATGGGCGCATGGAACTCATCGACTACCTGCACACCCATTTCCTCACCCGCGCGCAGCTGCTCGCGGCCTGCGCCACCGACGGTGCCCGCCTGGAAGCGTTCACGGCCGCGGGTACGATGCCCGCGCCGTCGTACCGGCTTCGGGTCCGCATCGATTGCACGTCGTACTTCGGCGACCACGCGGAAGACCACGCGCTCGACTGGTTTGCCAAAGGCTATGTCGAGTGGCTCCATGTGCTGCTGGATGGCGCCCAGGATCCGTACAGGCTGTTCGCGGCGCGCTACCGGGCCGCGCTGCACGCCCTGCCCCGGTTCGACATGGAAGCGACGGACGAGCACCTGCGCAGCGAATGGCAGCACTTCATCGCGGGCACATACGGCCTGTGCACGCGCTCCGGCCTGCCCGAGGACATCGCGGCGAAGGAGCTGGCGATTCACGTCATCCGGGCGCTGACCGATGACGGCCGGGTGCTCGACGCGGATGAGCGGGAACGGCTGGCCTGGGCGCGCGCCCTGCTGGACCGCGCGAGCAGCCCGTTCGCCCCGCACGAACGGGCACGCAGCTCGCGCGCGCGATACGGTTTGAAATAATTCGCGGTACCTGTCACAAAGCCGGGAGCCGTTCCGTCTAATGGTTAGAGGGCTGCATGTCGCAGCCCCGCCAACGAAAGGAACCATCATGTCGCACGCTGCCCGCATCAACCTGTTCACCCTGGCCCCGTCCGCGCTGAAAGCCATGGTCAACCTGTCCCAGACCGTCAAGCAGGGCGCGCTGGGCCCGCGCCTCGTGGAACTCGTCAACCTGCGCGTCTCGCAGCAGAACGGCTGCGGCGTCTGCGTCGACATGCACTGGCGCGACCTGATCAAGCAGGGCGCCGACCCGCGCCACCTGAACAGCGTGGCCGCCTGGCGCGAATCGCCGTTCTTCAGCGAACGCGAACGGGCCGCGCTGGCTTGGGCCGACGCCGTCAATGCCCTGCCCCACCGCGACGACACGGACGCTGCCTGGCCCGCACTGCGCGAACATTTCAGCGAGGGCGAGATCGCGGAACTGGGCTATACGATCGCCGTCATCCGGGGCTGGAACGCGATCAACCTGTCGCTGCGCAACCCGATCCCGGTCGAGCCGCCGGCCGGCATGTAATCAGCGCACGGCGGCGGGGTCGAACAGCGGATTCTCGATGAGGCCGAGGACGTTGCCGAACGGGTCCTGCAATTCCGCCACCTTGATGCCCTCGCCCACCTCCTGGATCGCCGCGTGGACGGCGGCGCCGAGGCCGACGATGCGTTCGACCTCGGCCGCGATGTCGTCCACGCCCCAGAACGTCGTCGACCCCGTGGTGCCCGGCGTGCCGTCCGGGACGAGCCCAAGCTCGAACCCGCCGATGGCGAAACCGACGTAGAACGGCTGGTCGAAATAAGGCTGGACGCCGAACACGTCGGCGAACCAGGCTTTGGCGCGGCCGAGATCGGCCACGGGATAGGTCACGGTGCGCAATCCTTTGATCATGGTGTCTCCTGTCGTAAAGGCGTCATGATGCCCGATTCGCGCGGCCGTGGATTGGAAAAATGGAAAGCGGATCAGAGCAAGGCGTCGATCTGCGGCGTGATCTGCGCCTGCAGGCCGACGAGATCGACCATCGTGCCCTGGCCGTGCGCGACGGCCGTGTAGATGCCGTCGCCGTTCCCGTCATGAAAAACCTCGTAGTAGGCGTGATTGCCGCGGGTGATCGTCTCCACGACATAGCCCGCGGCCGCCTGCGCGTACGTGACGGTGGAACCCAGGTGGACGTCGACCGCCGTGCCGTCCGGCTTGACCGTCCGGGCCCCCGTGACCGTAACGCCGTCGAACGTGAAGCGCATGCGTTCGTACGGCTCGACATCCAGCGCCGTCGCCGCCGTCCCCACGGGCACCACGGTCAGCGTTTCCGACGCGAGCTTGTACGTCGTACCGTCCGTCGTCGTGTACGTCAGCGTCTCCAGCGTATTGCCGCGGATGGCCGTTTCCGTGACGGCGCTGCCGGCGACCGTGAACACGCTCGCGGCCAGGTCGCCGACGGCCACGTCGTGGGTCCATCCCGACGTGCCGAACGTCTGGGTCATGCCCGTCACGGCGCCAGCGGCCACCGTGAAACCGTAGGTCGGCGTGTTCGCGGCGGTCGTGTCGAAGCTGCGCACTTCCTGCGTCAGGTGATACAGGGCGGCGTCGGTCGCGTCCACCGACCAGGTCAGCGTCGCCGTGGCCGCGCCGCGGGTCAGCGTCTCCGTGACGGTGCCGGTGCCGACGGTGAACGTCGCGTCGGCGGGCAGGCTGGCTGCGATGGTCCGGCTGCCGATCACGTGTTCGAGGCCGGTGACCTGGCCATCGGTGATCGTGAACCTGACGTCGGTGGTTGCCAGTTCGTCGGCCAGGCGGCCGGCCGGGGGATGGTCGCGCATAGGGGGCTCCTTTCATATCCGGGATGGTGCGAAAAGGATAAGGCGCTCGTCTGTAAAATGGCGTTAAGACCCATCCTCACAAGTGTTACCAGATATTGCGATGCCCACCCAACACCTCGTCACACCCGACGGCCGCTATTTCGTCGTCGCGGGCCGCCTCTGGCGCATGAGCGATCCGGACCTCGATCCGGCCACGCGGCAGGCGCTCGTCGACCGCCTGATGCGCGCGCGGCGCGCCGTCGGCGCCGCGAAGAAGGCGGGAGACGCGCAGGCGGAGCGGCATGCGCGCGATGAC
>NZ_JBKYMO010000385.1:0-5372 GCF_047302915.1 Massilia sp. CT11-108
TGCCTCGAGCCGCAGGACGGCTGCCCGCGCGAGCGCATCCGTCCGCGCCGGTCCGCGCGTACGCAGGCGCGCGAGCAAGGCCTGTTCGATGACGGCGAGGCGCTGTGCCGCCGTGCGCTCGTGCTCCCACAATCCGGCCGCCAGCGCTTCCGCGTCGGCACGCGGCCACAGGTCGGCCAGGGCCGGATGGCCGTCCTGCAATTCGGACAGCGGGACGTCGACGAAGGCACGCGCGGCGCCGGGCAGGAAGCGCACGGCCACCGTCAGCACCGGATCACGCATCTCGACATGGTGCGGACGCGACATCATGCCCGCCACCTTGCCGAGCGGCGAGGAATCTTGCCACAGGATGTCGATGCAATTGTCGGGCAGCACGCGCGTGCGCACGGGCGCACCGTCCGGGACGGCGTGGCTCGTCCACAGGCAGGCCACATGGCCGGCCAGCGCGGGATGGGGCGGGAATTCGCGGTACAGGTGCATGGTGGCGTCAGTATGGCACGCGCCGTGCCGTGGCCTTCACGCCGGCCGCGATGGCGGCGGCAAGCTGGATCCATGGCCTGGATGATGTCGTCATGCACGTCTCCCGATGTCGAGCCGTGATGGTGCCACGGCCGCCACCGCCAAAGTGCACGCAATCTCACCCGGACCCTATCAGAATGGACAGGAAGGCCGCGCTGGCGGGTTGCGTATTGACGCCTATACTGACTTGATTCGTCTTCAGCCACCGACCCTGGGAGATACAGCATGAACGCAGCCCACCGCACCTGCCTTGCACTCGCCCTCGCCGCCGCCAGCGCGGCACCATACGCCGCCGCACCCGGCCCGTTCCCGGACAGCGACATGGACGCCGCCACCGCATTGAGCGACACCAACAGCCGCGCCATGCGCGGCCGCGAAATCGTGCCGCCCGGCGTGATCCTGAACCTGAAGGGCAAGCAGAGGAACCTCGTGTGGCAGGGCAGCTATATCGTCAACACGACGGGCTGCATCGACTGCCACACGCACCCGACGTATTCGCCCGGCGGCGATCCGTTCCAGGGCCAGCCCGAGCGCGTGAATGCCGAGCAATACATGTCCGGCGGGCGCCAGTTCGGCCCCTTCACGGCGCCGAACCTCACACCGGACAACGCGGGCCGCCCGGCCGGCCTCACGCGCGAGGAATTCGTGAAGACACTGCGCACGGGCCATAATCCGCACGACCCGGCCGGCCAGATCCTGCAGGTGATGCCGTGGCCGGCCGTCGGCAAGATGACGACGCGGGACCTGTACGCCATCTACGAATACCTGCGCGCGATCCCGTCGTTGCCGGACAACCCGAATCCGGGGCCCTGACCTTATTGCCTGATGGACGGCAGCAGGCGCTTGGTACGCGCCTTGTAGTCGGCATAGGCTTGGCCGAAATGCTCCAGCATCATGTCTTCCTCGTGCTCGATGCGCGAGGCATAGAGGATGCTGAATGCGAGCAGGAACGCCGGTCCCACAACCGCGTTCCCGATCAGCAGCAGTTGCGCGGTGGCGATGAGGAACAGGGCCGTGTACATCGGATGCCGTATGCGGCTGTAGATGCCTTCGGAGACCAGGTGGTGCGCTTCCTTGACCTGGAGCGTCGGCGAGAACTGCCGGCCCAGGTCGCGGTGCGATTTCCAGAACAGGAAGACGCCCAGCACCGCAAGCGCGGCGCCGGGGCCGCCGACGATGGGCCGTACCGCGTAGTCGGCGAAATCGAACCATGGCGTGAAGAGGTACAGGAACGGCAGCGTCGTCGACCCCGTGAACACGAGCAGCAGGCAAAACTTCTCGAACACCCCTTCGCGCGATTCGACGGCCCCGATCTTCCTGTTCCTGACTTCAAGCGGCGCGCGGATGGCGAAACAGGCACAGAACATCGCGAGAAAGACCGCATCGAACATGCCGGCATGATGCATGACCACCCCCTGTTGTTTTCATTGAACCTCGGGCCGGATAGTAACATCGTATTTACATTAGTGCACGACCGGGATGGGCTGGTAAACTCACGGGAATAGCCATCACTCACGACACACCATGAAGCATTCGAACGGAGGCCTCGTCTATTCCACCGAGAGCGGCCGCATGTGCCCCGGCTGCCGGCAACCGGTCGCGGCGTGCACCTGCAAGACCGGCACGGCACTCGTCGGCGACGGCAACGTGCGCGTCGCGCGCCAGACGAAGGGCCGCGGCGGCAAGGCCGTCACGCTCGTCAAGGGACTGGCGCTCGATGCCGCCGCCCTCGCCGCGCTGGGCAAGCAGCTGCGCACCGCGTGCGGTTCGGGCGGCACCGTGAAGGATGGCGTGATCGAGGTCCAGGGCGACCACTGCGACCGCATCATGGAAGAACTGACGAAGCTCGGCCACCGGCCGAAGCGCGCCGGCGGTTGATCAGAACAGCGCGCCCTGCGGACTGGTGAGCCTCGTGAAACTGTCGTTCATAAACGGCAGGATGCCGTCCGCGATCGGTTCCAGCTGCTTCGTCAGGTAGTGTTCGTAGTCGATGGGCGTGCGGCTCGTGTCCAGCGTCTCCAGCGGTTCCGGCCCCGCCGTCGTCATCACGTAGCGGATCCAGCCGCCGTTGCGGTATTGCGCGGGCCGGCCCTGGCGCACGTGGAACTCGTCGGCCGCGCGCGCCGCGCGCACGTGCGGCGGCACGTTGCGTTCGTACTCGACCAAAGGCCGGCGCAAGCGCTTGCGGTACACGAGCTGCCCGTCCAGGTCGCCCCGGAGGGTTCGCGCCACGTAGTCACGCACATAGTCCTCGTACGGCTCGCCGCGGAACACGCGCCCGTAGAGCTCCTGCTGGAACGCCTGCGCGAGCGGCGTCCAGTCCGTGCGCACCGTCTCCAGGCCCTTGAACACAAGGTCGTCGCTGCCGTCCTTGCGGCGCACGAGGCCCGCATAGCGTTTCTTGCTGCCCTCGTCCGAGCCGCGCACGGTGGGCATCAGGAACCGGCGGAAGTGCGTCTCGTATTCGAGTTCGAGCGCGCTTTCCAGGCGCAGTTCGTTCTGCAGATGATCGCGCCACCACGCGTTCACATGGTCCACGAGCGCGCGGCCGATGCGTTCCGCGGCGTCGTCCGCATGCGCGCGCCCGAGCCACACGAACGTCGAATCCGTGTCGCCGTAGATCACCTGGTAGCCCTGCGCCTCGATCAGTTCACGGGTGCGGTGCATGATCTCGTGGCCACGCATCGTGATCGACGACGCCAGGCGCGAGTCGAAGAACCGGCACGCCGTCGTGCCGAGCACCCCGTACATCGAGTTCATGATGATCTTTAAAGCCTGCGACAGCGGCGCGTTGCGTTCGCGCTTGGCGGCATCGCGGCCCTGCCACACGCGCGTGACGATGCCGGGCAGGCAGTGCTGCGTGCGCGAGAAGCGCGCGCCGCGGAAGCCCGGTACCGTGTCCGCGTCCGGCTCCTCGAGGCCCGCGACGAGGCCGACCGGATCGATCAGGAACGTGCGGATGATCGACGGGTACAGGCTTTTATAGTCCAGCACCAGCACCGAGTCGTACAGCCCGGAGCGCGAATCCATCACGAACCCGCCAGGACTGTCCGCGCCCGGCACGTCGCCGATGTTCGGCGCCACGCGGCCCAGCCGGTGCATCAGCGGGATGTACGCGTGCTCGAACGCGGCGACGGAACCGCCGCTGCGGTCGGCCGCCAGACCCGTCACGCTGGCGCGCTCCAGCAGGAAGGTCATCAGGCCCGATTTCGCGAAGATGCGCGTGACGAGCACGCAGTCCTGCAGGTTGTATGTCGCGAGTGCCGGCTTGTCCTCGGCGAACATGCGGTCGATTTCCGCCATGCGGTCGTACGGGTTGTCGATCGATTTGCCCTCGCCCAGCAGGCTTTGCGCCACGTGCTCCAGCGAGAACGACGGGAAGCTCCACGTCGCCCCGCGCAGCGCCTCGATGCCGTCGATGACGAGGCGCCCGGCGATACCGGCGAAGTAATGCTCCTGCCGGCCGCCGTGTTCGCGCCATTCGATCGCGCTGCCGTCGCGGCCCAGGCGCAGCGGGCGCTGCATCTGCTGCGCGTGCTGCTGCAGCACGCGCAGGTCGAACTGGACGAGGTTCCAGCCGATGATCGCGTCCGGATCGAAGCGCCGGATCCAGTCTTCCAGCCGGTCGAGCAGGTCGCGCCGCGTGGCCACGACCTCGTAGTCGAAATCGAGCCCGGACGCATCGCCATTCGCCGGCCCGAGCATGTAGACCTGGCGCTGGCCGCAACCCTCCAGCGCGATCGAGCGCAGCTCGCCCTGCATCGTCGTTTCGATGTCCAGCGAGACGGTCGACAGCACGGGGCGGTAGTCCTGGGCCGGCGTCAGGCGCGCATCCGCGAGCAGCTGCGGATCGTGCGGATCCTGCGTGCCCGTGAACGTGACGGGCGCCATGATGAAGCGCTCCATCAGGTAGCGTTCGGGCGGACGGATATCGGCTTCATAGACGTCGATGCCGTGCTCGCGCAGGCGCTTTTCCAGGCGCAGGAGGTGGCGGTACTGCGTGCAGTACAGGCCCAGCACGGGACGGTGACGGAAGTCGCACAGCGACAGCTCGCGCAGTTCCGCGCCCCGTTCGCGCGCGAGCAGCGGGCGCACCGTGTCGCCCTGCTCCGCCGGGACGAACGCGACGGCCGGCTGCGGCCCGAGACGCACGCGCCGTGGTCCATCCGGCGTCGCGAGCCAGAACTCGACTTCGACGCCGGCGTCCGTATCGCGCCAGTGGCGCGTCAGCAGGAACCCCTGCTTATCCATGGCATCAGGCATCCGCGAGACGGGCCAGTTCCACTTCGGTGAAACCGGCCTGGCGCCGCGCCTCCACGTTGAAGGGGCCCTTCAGCACGGGCGCCTTGTACTGCACCGTCAGCGCATCGTAGGTGGCGACCGGTTCCAGGCCGCGCTGGGCGCAGAGATAAAAATACCAGCGGTTGCCGATTTCCACGTGGCCCACCTCGTCGCGCAGCAGCACGTCGAGGATGCGCGCGGCCGCGTCGTCGCCGGCCTGCGCCAGCTTCGCGCGCAGCGGCGGGATGGCATCGAGGCCGCGCGCTTCCATCGTGCGCGGCACGAGGGCCATGCGCGCGAGGACGTCGCCACTCGTCTTCGCGACCATCTCCCACAGGCTGTCGTGGCCGGGGAAATCGCCATAGGCCCAGCCGAGCGTGCGCAAATGCGCCGCCAGCAGCGTGAAATGGTGGGCTTCCTCGGCCGCGACGCGCAGCCAGTCCGTGTAGTAGGCGTCCGGCATGCCCGGGAAGCGCCAGATCGCATCCAGCGCGAGGTTGACGGCATTGAACTCGATGTGGGCCAGCGCGTGGACGAGCATCGCGCGGCCTTCGTCCGTCGCCATCGAGCGA
>NZ_JBKYMO010000386.1:0-5367 GCF_047302915.1 Massilia sp. CT11-108
TCGCCGGCCCGTCCTGGGCCGAGCGCCACGTCCGCCGCGACCTCGTCGACGCGCAGGGCCGCTTCGGGGGGCGCATGGCACGCGACGGCGCACGGTACTTCTGCCTGCCGCGGGTACGCCGCCAGCTGGCGCTGGAGATCCGCGCCCAGTTCGACGCGTTCGCCGCCAGCGGCCTGCCGCTGGACCACGTCAACGCGCACAAGCATTTTCATTTGCACCCGACGATCCTGACGCTCATCCTCGATATCGGCCGCGCGTTCGGGCTGCAAGCCGTCAGGTTGCCGCGCGAGACGGGGCCGCCGGGGGAAGCACCCCACGTTTGGCTGCGGCCCTGGCTGGCGCTGCTCGAAGCCAGGCTGGACGCCGCCCGCATCGGCCACAACGACTACGTGGCCGGCATCCGCCAGTCCGGGCGCTTCGACGAGGCGGCCCTGCTGGATGCACTGTGCAACCTGCCGCCGTCCGGCATCGGCGAGCTGTACCTGCATCCGGCGCTCGCGTCGGGCGCGGCGATCGCGCCATCGATGCGCGGCTACCGCCACGCCGACGAGTTCGCGGCACTCCTCTCGCCGCAAGTGCGTGCGGTGTGCGGCGCCCTGGGCGCGCAGGGGTGGCGCTTCGGTGGATTCGCCGACCTTGTCGCCGCAACAGGCGACGGGGCGGACAACCGCAGCAGCCCATGAACCACACCCGCACGATGGGCCGGCTGGCCTGGACGGCATCGCTCGCCGGGCTCGCGCTGGTGGCGGCGCTCGTCGCGGCGCCCATCGCGCCGGCGCTCGGCCACCCGGTGCCCGCGTTCCTCGCGTGCTCGCTCGTGATCGGCTTCAGCGCCGTATCCGTGCAGGTGCTGGTGCCGTACGCGTCGCATATGGCGGCCGAACACGTGCGCGGTAGAGTCGTCGGCAATATCGTCAGCGGCCTGATGTTCGGGATCATGCTGGCCCGTCCGGTCGCCAGCTTCATCACGCACGCGTGGTCGTGGCAGGGCGTGTACGCGCTGTCGGCCGTGCTGATGGTGGTGCTCGGGATCGTGCTGCGCGTGCTGCTGCCGGCGCGCCGTCCGCATGCCACGCTCGGCTATGGCGCTTTGCTCGCTTCGATGGCGGGGCTCGTGCGCGACCTGCCCGTGCTGCGCCGCCGCGCCATCTACCAGGCCGGCATGTTCGGCGCGTTCAGCGTGTTCTGGACCGTGGTGCCGTTGCTGCTCGCGAGCCCGGCGTACGGCATGAACCAGCGCGATATCGCGTGGTTCGCGCTGGCCGGCGTCGCGGGCACGATCGCGGCGCCGCTCTCCGGCCGCGTGGCGGACCGCGGCTGGACGCGCCCCGCGACGGTGTTCTGCATGCTGCTCGGCCTGCTGTCGTTCGTTCCCACGCTGGGCCTGGCGGACGGCGGCCGGTTCGGCGTCGGCATCCTCGTGGCGACGGCCATCGCGCTGGACTTCGCCGTGTCGGGCAACCTCGTGCTGGGGCAGCGCGCGATCTATGCGCTGGGCGCGGAAGTGCGCGGGCGCGTGAACGGCCTGTACATGGCGACGTTCTTCCTGGGCGGCGCGACCGGTTCGGCGCTGGGGGCGTGGAGTTATGCGCACGGCGGCTGGCAGGCCGCGTGCGCCGTGGGGATGGGATTGATCGGGGCGGTGTTCCTGGTCTTCCTCACCGCACCCCGCAAGGTCACTTCGACGTCTTGAGCATCGCCGGATAGCCCACGTCTTCCGTCGCCTTTTTCAGGTCGGCGACGGTGGCCTGGGCGTCGTCGTAGACGATGACGGCTTCGCGCTTCTCGTAGCTGACCTTCACCTTCGACACGCCCGGCACTTTCGACAGCGCCGTCTTGATGGTGATGGGGCAGGTGGCGCAGTCCATGGTCGGCACGTTCAGCGACACGGTCTGCTGCTTGGCGAAGGCCGGCGCCGCGATGAAGAGGGCGGCGATGGCGAGGGATCGGGTGAAGTTCATGATGGCTATCCTCAGTAAAACAGCGGGGCGATCAGCGGAAAGCCCAGCAACAGCGCGACGAACAGCGCGCAGGCGATGAATACGCGGCGCATCAGCGGCCGCGTGGTGGCGCAGTCGCCGCTCTCCAGGTCGCACGCGCGCGCCGGGCGGAACACGAGCCAGCCGGCCCACGCCAGCGCACCCACGGTCAGGGCGATGGCATATGGCGTCACGGGTTTCAGCGCTTGCAGGTTGACCATCCACGCGCCCGTCACGCCGATGAGCACGAGCGCGAGCGGCAGCACGCAGCACGTGGAGGCGAGCAGCGCTGCGAGCATGCCGATGGCGAGCAGGCGGCCGGCCTTGCGTTCGGTACCGTCGACGGGTTGGCGGGCGAGCGTGGACATGTCGGTCAGATGGCGCGCGACGTGATGGTGTACTTGAACGTGTCCGGCGCGAGCGAGTCGTACGCTTCGCCGCCGCTCTGCGCCTGCGGGTACATCAGGAAGCCGACCTTGCCGGCGACGGAGCCCGGCAGGCGCACGTCGTGGGCAAAGTTATAGCCCATCCAGTTGCCTTCCCAGCCGCCGAACAGCGCGCGCTTGACGGGCGCGACGACGGGGTTGTCCGGGTCCTTGATCCAGTCCGCGGTTTCCTGGCGCATGACCTTGGCCACGTCCGCCGGGTCCATCGCGACCCAGCCGTGCTGCTTCAGGTAGACCTCGGCGCGGCAGTGCTGGGCGCCCTGCAGCGATGCCGGCTTGCCGCCCAGTTCCCGGTAGCCGAAGGCGCTCGGCGCGATGCGGATGCCGTAGACGTCGCGCGCCGGCACGCCGGAAGCCCGGCACAGGCCCACGAACAGGCCGTTCAGGTCGGCGCACTTGCCGCCGAAGTTGCCCGTCTCCAGCATCGTCTTGATGTCGCCCGTGCCGCAGCCTTTCACTTTCGGCTCGCGGAACGTGTTCAGCACGATCCAGTCGTAGATGCGCTGGACCTTTTCCTCATCCGTACGCGCGCCCCTGGTGATCGTCAGCGACGTCTTTTTCACGATGCCGTCGAGCGGCATCAGGTCGGTCGGCTGCAGCCACACGCGCAGGTCTTCGGCGGCTTCCGTACCCGGGGTGCGGGTCTTCCAGTTCTCGGCGCGGTCGCGGGTCTGGATGCGCGACACGACTTCCAGCATCGGCGCGACACTCCCATCGAATTCGGCGACGAGGAAGCGCGCGCCGTAGTGCGGGTCGCTTTCGACGTGCGTCTTCTTCGCGTTGCCGGACCAGTTGTTCGACAGGCTGCGCTGCCATTCCGTGTCGATGGCCGGCAGCGGGATCCACACGGTCGACGGACCGGCGGCGCGCTTCAGGGCCACCTTCGTCACCACCTCGTAGCTCTTCCAGTCGCCCGGACGTGGGTCGAAGTGGCGTTCCTGCGCGTCCGCCGCCAGCGCGGCGCGGGGCAGGGTGGTGGCGAGCGCGAGGCCGCCGGCCGCTCTGAGGAGCGCACGGCGGGCGGTGGACGGTTTGGTGTCTTGCATGGCTTTTCCCTATTTTTGGTTGTTTGTTCGGTGTTGCGGCTCCGTCAGCAGCGCGTCGATGGCGGCGCGCAGCTTCGTGTCGTCCGGCGGGATCTCGCCGACCGTGCGCCAGCGCGCGCGGCCCGTGCGGTCCACGAGGATCGTCGTCGGCATCACGCCCGGCGTCCAGCGCTTGAAGGCATCGCCCGTGCGGTCGCGCAGGACGGGGTAGCCGAGCGGGTGGTCCTGCGTGAAACGTTCGATCGTATCGCGCGGTTCCTTGTAGTTCACGCCCACGACCGCGACGCCGTCGCGGCCCGCCAGGCCTTTCAAGACCGGCAGCTCGTCCACGCACGGGCCGCACCAGCTGGCCCAGAAATTCACGACGACGACTTTCCCGCGCAGGCTCGCCACGTCCCACGGTTGTCCGTCCAGGCCCGTCACCTGCAGGGCCGGCGTCGGCTGGCCCGCGGGCCAGGGGCGCAGGGTCGCGTCCTTCGCGACCGCCGTGCCGGCGCTCAGCAGAGCCGCAAACAGCAGGCCGGTGGCCATCCTCGTGTGGTGCGTCAACGTGTGGATCTCGAAGCGGAAACAATCGTCATGATACCAGAGCGTGTCACGCAATGCCCGGCCCGGGCCCTTGCAGTTGGGACGATGCGACGGGGTTGTTCATCATCCGGCAACAAGTTGGGCACATGAACAACGATAAGCGTGTCAACCGTGCATCCCGCCCGGGCCGCTTGGGGTAAGCTCTGCGGCAAAAATCAGGGAGGGACGATGGGATCGCTACGCACGGGGTCGCTACGGTATGTCGGCGCACTGGCATGTGCACTGGCCGCACCCGCATGGGCGGCGCCCGCCGCCACCTATCGCAATCCGCTCCCCGTCCACCTGGCGAATGGCGAACCAGCCCAGAACTGCGCCGACCCGGCCGTGCTGCGCGACCCGCGCGCGAAGACGCCCACGTGGTATCTGTATTGCACGAGCGATCCCGTCAGCAAGAAGGAGCGTCCGCTGGACGGCGAGAAGGGCGACTGGCATTTCCACATGATCGCCATCTACCGGTCGACGGACCTGGTCGCGTGGAACTACGTGGGCGACGCGTTCGTCGACCGTCCGGCCGGGCTGGCGGCGCCCACGTCCGGCCTGTGGGCGCCGGAGCCGGCCTTCCTCAACGGTCACTACTACCTGTACTTCACCGTGACCGACGTGGCCGACGCGCACAGCCCCGAAGCGGGCTGCGACAAGGACAGCGCCATCGGCGTCGCGATGGCGGACAGCCCGGCCGGCCCGTGGGTGCCGGCATCGAAGCCGGTGGTGCCGCCCCGGCGCGCGGGACCCGGCTGCGACTTCCAGTGGACGTTCGATCCAAAGGTCGTCGAGGACGGCAGCCGCAAATGGATTTATTACGGCAGCTACGGCGGCGGCGTGTACGTGCAGCCGCTGCGGTTCGACGGCCTCCAGGCCGAGGGCACGCCGCGCAAGGTGGGCACCGCGTGGCGCTACGAAGGGGCGGAAGTCGTCCGGCACGGCGGCTGGTGGTACCTGTTCGGCTCCACGACGGACTGCTGCAACGGCCCGCTGACCGGCTATGCCGTCTACGCGGGCCGGGCACGCACGCCGGCCGGGCCGTTCCTCGACCGGATGGGCCAGGACCTGGCCGCGCCCCGCGCCGGCGGCACGCCCGTCCTGTTCCAGAACGGGAACCGCTGGGTCGGGGTGGGCCACAACACGGTCTTCCCCGACGCGGCCGGCCAGTGGTGGACGATCTACCACGGCATCGACGTGAACGAGCCGTTCTTCAGCGCGCCCGACAAGCTGACGCGGCGCCTTGCGCTGCTCGACCGTATCGACTGGGTCGACGGCTGGCCCGTGGCGGGGGGGGGGGGCCCGGGGGGTATAAAAAAAAGACCCGGC
>NZ_JBKYMO010000387.1:0-5365 GCF_047302915.1 Massilia sp. CT11-108
AACACGGCCTGGATCGGATAATTCCCGACGGCGTATTCGTCCAGCACCGTCACGAGCTCTCCCCGTTTCAGCTCGGCCTGGATCTCCCACGTGGAGCGCCAGCCGATGCCCAGTCCCTGTTTCACCCAGTCGAACAGCAGCTCGCCGTCGTTGCAGGCGAGGTCGCCGTCCACGCGCACGGCGAACAGCTTGCCGTCGCGCTGGAACGTCCAGCCGCGCTGCTGGCCGCCCTGCAGGTTGAAGGCGAGGCAGTTGTGGCGCGCGAGATCTTCCGGCGCGCGCGGCACGCCGTTGCGCTCGAAGTAGTCGGGCGTGCCGCACACGACGCGCCGGTTGGGGAAGAGCGGAATCGCCACGTAGTTCGGGTCCGTCACCTCGCCGATGCGGATCGACATGTCGTAGCCCTCGCGCACGAGGTCGACGACGCTGTCCGTGAAGTTGAACGACATCTTGAGTTCCGTGTGGATGGCGCGGAAGGCCGGCGCGTGCGGCGCCACGTGCTTGCGCCCGAACGCCGCCGGCGCCGACACGACCAGGTGGCCGCGCACCGTGCTGCGGCCCGCGCTGATGCTGTTTTCCGTGATGTCGAAATCGCGCAGCAGCTGGCGGCACGGTTCGATGAATTGTTCACCCAGCGCCGTCAACGTGAGGCCGCGCGTCGAGCGGTGCATCAGGCGCACGCCGAGGCGTCGTTCCAGGGCGTCCAGGCGCCGGCCCATGACGACGGGCGTCACGCCTTCCGCCAGCGCGGCGCCGGCGAAGCTGCCCTTTTCGGTGATGAGTACGAAGCTGCGTATTTCGGTGTAGCGATCCATGCCTTTTATCCCATTCAATACTTAAAGTATCGACAGAGCCGATAATAGCAGCAATTCAACTTGCCGTGGGTTATGGCTATGCTGGGTCATCAGTCCAAGACTAACCATAGCAACGGAGGAGAACATGGCCCGAATGAGAGCAATCGACGCAGCGGCGGAAGTGCTGCGCAAGGAAGGTGTGAGTACGGTATTCGGCGTGCCCGGCGCCGCGATCAACCCGTTTTACTCGGCGATGAAGAAGAACGGCGGCTTCGAGCACGTGCTCGCCCGCCACGTGGAAGGCGCCTCGCACATGGCCGAGGGCTATACCCGCGCCAAGGCCGGCAACATCGGCGTGTGCATCGGCACGTCGGGTCCGGCCGGCACCGACATGATCACGGGCCTGTACTCCGCCTGGGCCGATTCGATACCTATCCTATGCATTACGGGCCAGGCACCCCGTGCCCGCCTGTACAAGGAAGACTTCCAGGCCGTCGACATCGAGTCGATCGCCAAGCCGGTCACCAAGTGGGCCGTCACCGTGCGCGAGCCGGACCTGCTGCCGCGCGTCGTCCAGCAGGCCTTCCACCTGATGCGCTCCGGCCGCCCAGGCCCCGTGCTGATCGACCTGCCGTTCGACGTGCAGGTGGCCGAGATCGAATTCGACATCGACACCTACGAACCGCTGCCGGTGTATAAACCCGGCGCGACCCGCGCCCAGGCCGAGAAGGCGCTGGCGATGCTGAACGCCGCCGAGCGTCCGCTGATCGTCTGCGGCGGTGGCGTGATCAATGCCGATGCCGCCGCGCGCCTGCAGGAATTCGCGGAGATCGTCGGCGTCCCGGTGATTCCCACCTTGATGGGCTGGGGCGCGATCCCCGACGACCACCCGCTGATGGCGGGCATGGTCGGCCTGCAGACGTCGCACCGCTACGGCAACGCGACGATGCTCGAATCCGACTTTGTGATCGGCATCGGCAACCGCTGGGCGAACCGCCACACGGGTTCCGTCGACGTCTACAAGAAGGGTCGCAAATTCGTCCACATCGACATCGAACCCACGCAGATCGGCCGCGTGTTCGGGCCGGACCTGGGCATCGTCTCCGACGCGGGCGCCGCGCTGGACCTGCTGATCGACGTGGCCCGCGGCATGGCGTCCATCGGCGGCCTGCCGGACAGGAGCGGCTGGGCGGCGCAGTGCCAGGAACGCAAGCGCACGATGCTGCGCAAGACGCACTTCGAGAACAACCCGATCAAGCCACAGCGCGTGTACGAAGAGATGAACCGCGCCTTCGGCAAGGACACGACGTACGTCAGCACGATCGGCCTGTCGCAGATCGCCGCCGCGCAGTTCCTGCACGTGTACAAGGAGCGCAACTGGATCAACTGCGGCCAGGCGGGTCCTCTGGGCTGGACCGTGCCGGCCGCACTGGGCGTCGTCGCGTCCGGCGCCAAGACGGACGTCGTCGCGATCTCGGGCGACTACGACTTCCAGTTCATGATCGAGGAACTGGCCGTCGGCGCGCAATTCAAGCTGCCGTACCTGCACGTCGTCGTGAACAACGCCTACCTCGGCCTGATCCGCCAGGCGCAGCGCGGCTTCGACATGGATTACTGCGTCCAGCTGGCGTTCGAGAACATCAACGCGCCGGACCTCGGCGCCTACGGTGTCGACCACGTGGCCGTGGCCGAAGGCTTGGGCTGCAAGGCGATCCGCGTGCGCCGGGTCGACGACATCCAGCCGGCGTTCGCCGAGGCGCGCCGCCTGATGAACGAGCACCGCGTGCCGGTGATCGTCGAGATCATCCTGGAGCGCGTGACCAACATCGCGATGGGCCTGGAGATCGACGCCATCAACGAATTCGAAGCGCTGGCCGACCATCCGGGCGATGCCCCGACCGCGATTCGCGTCTGAAGCAAGGAGAAAGACATGCCAAGATTTGCTGCCAACCTGACGATGCTGTTCAACGAACTGCCGTTCCTCGACCGCTTCGAGGCGGCGCGCGACGCGGGGTTCAAGGGCGTCGAATACCTGTTCCCGTACGGGTTCGAAAAGGAAGCGCTGGCGGAACGCCTGCAGGAATTCGGCCTGACGCAGGTCCTGCACAACCTGCCGGCCGGCGACTGGGAAAAAGGTGAACGCGGCATCGCCGTGCTGCCGGGCCGCGAGGCCGAGTTCCGCGAAGGCGTCGCCCGCGCCATCGACTACGCGAAAGCGCTGAACTGCCGCCAGGTGAACTGCCTGGTGGGCATCGCGCCGGCCGGCGTCGACGAAGGCACGCTGCGCCGCACCGTCGTCGAGAACCTGCGCTACGCGGCGACGCAGCTGAAGCAGGCCGGTCTCAAGCTGCTGATCGAACCGATCAACACGTACGACATTCCGGGCTTCTACCTGAACACGACGCGGCAGGCGCTCGACCTGATCGACTCGGTGGGCGCGGACAACCTGTTCGTCCAGTACGACGTCTACCACGCCCAGCGCTCGGAAGGAGAGCTGGCGAAGACGGTCGAGAAGCACCTGGCCCGCATCGCGCACATCCAGGTCGCGGACAACCCCGGCCGCAACGAGCCGGGCACGGGCGAGATCAATTACCCGTTCCTGTTCAGGCACCTCGACCGCATCGGCTACGACGGCTGGATCGGCTGCGAGTACAAGCCGGCCGCCGACACCCGCGCGGGCCTGGACTGGATCGCCGCATTGGGCCCGAAATTGGCTGGTTAATCAATTCAAGCAAGGAGACATATCATGGCAAACATCGGATTCATCGGCCTGGGCATCATGGGTGCCCCGATGGCGGGACACCTCATCAACGACGGCCACACGCTGTTCACCAACACCGTCGGCCCGACCCCGTCGGCGCTCGTCGAAGCGGGCGCCCGCGTGTGCCTGAACGGCGCCGAAGTGGCGGCGCAGGCGGACATCATCTTCATCATGGTCCCGGACACCCCGCAGGTGGACGAGGTCCTGTTCGGCAAGGACGGTGTCGCGTCGGCTCTGTCGGCCGGCAAGATCGTCGTCGACATGAGCTCGATCTCCCCGGTCGCCACGAAGGATTTCGCCAGGCGCATCAACGCGCTGGGCTGCGAATACCTGGATGCGCCGGTGTCGGGCGGCGAAGTGGGCGCCAAGGCCGCGAGCCTGACCATCATGGTCGGCGGCAGCGAGGCGGCGTTCGCGAAGGTCAAGCCGCTGTTCGACAAGATGGGCAAGAACATCACGCTCGTCGGCGGCAACGGCGACGGCCAGATCACCAAGGTCGCCAACCAGATCATCGTCGCGCTGACGATCGAAGCGGTCGGCGAGGCGCTGCTGCTGGCCGCCAAGGCCGGTGCCGATCCGGCCCGCGTCCGCGAGGCGCTGATGGGCGGTTTCGCGAACTCGCGCATCCTCGAAGTGCATGGCGAACGGATGGTCAAGCGCACGTTCGCGCCGGGCTTCCGCATCGACCTGCACCGCAAGGACCTGAACCTGGCGTTGACCACCGGCCGCCAGCTGGGCGTGGCGCTGCCGAACACCGCCACCGCGCAGGAACTGTTCAACACCTGCGCCGCGCACGAGGGCGGCAGCTGGGACCACTCCGCGATGGTGCGCGCGCTGGAGATCATGTCGAACTTCGAGATCGGCCAGAAGCAAGCGTAATCGCCCGGAACCGGACAGGAGACTTTGATGACCACGATGACCCCACGCGAACTGCTGGCCAGCATGTTCACCGCCGCCGTCGACGCGGCCCAGCCCGCGCTGTGCATTCCGCGCAACCTGCCGGTGCCGCCGAAAGGCCGCACGGTGGTGATCGGCGCCGGCAAGGCGTCCGCCGCGATGGCGCAGGCGCTGGAGCGCAGCTGGCCCGGTCCGCTGTCGGGCCTCGTCGTCACGCGCTACGGCTATGCCGTGCCGTGCGAACGCATCGAGATCGTCGAAGCCGCCCATCCGGTCCCCGACGCCGCCGGCCGCGAAGCCGCCCAGCGCATGCTGCGCACGGTGCGCGGCCTGTCGGCAGACGACCTCGTGATCTGCCTGATCTCCGGCGGCGGTTCCGCGCTGCTGCCGCTGCCCGGCGAGGGCGTCACGCTGGAAGACAAGCAGGCGATCAACCGCGCGCTGCTCGCTTCCGGCGCCAGCATTACCGAAATGAACTGCGTGCGCCGCCACCTGTCCGCCATCAAGGGCGGCCGGCTGGCCGCGTCCTGCCACCCGGCGCGCGTGGTCAACCTCCTGATTTCCGACGTCCCGGGCGACAACCCGATGGACATCGCCTCCGGTCCCACCGTGGCCGACCCGACGACCTGCGCGGATGCGCTGGAAGTCGTGCGCCGCTACGGCATCGACCTGCCTGCGGGCGCGCGCCGCCTGCTCGAATCCGGCGACGGCGAGACGATCAAGCCGGGCAACCGGCGCCTGGAACACGTCGAAACGCACATCGTCGCGTCGCCGCAGATGGCGCTGGAAGCCGCGGCGGACGTTGCCCGCAAGGCCGGCGTGACGCCGCTGATCCTCGGTGACAGCATCGAGGGCGAGGCGCGCGACGTGGCCAAGGTCATGGCCGGCATCGCCCTCGATGCTGTCACCGAGG
>NZ_JBKYMO010000388.1:0-5362 GCF_047302915.1 Massilia sp. CT11-108
ACCCTGTGCGGCGGCCTCGTCGGCGCCGTGCTGTTGCTGCGGACGTCATCCGGCGCGTTCACGGCCGTGCTGCCCTGGCTGCTGCTGGTGGCGTCCATCGCGCTCGCGTTCGGGCGGCGCATCGGCGAAGCCCTGCGCGCGCGCTGGCGCATCCACGCACGCGCGGTGCTGGCCGTGCAGTTCGCGCTGGGCGTCTACGGCGGTTATTTCGGCGGGGCGGTGGGGATCATGATGATCGCGATGTGGGGACTGCTCGACAACCGCGACCTGAAACTGTTGAATGCGCCGCGCACGTTGCTGGCCAGCGCGGCGAACACGGTGGCGGTACTCGCGTTCATCGCGGCCGGCGCGGTGCGCTGGCCGGAGACGCTGGCGCTGCTGGCCGGCGCGACACTCGGGGGGTACGGCGGCGCGCACATCGGACGGCGGGCGCCGCCGGGGGTGATCCGCGCCGTCACGCTGTGCGCGACGACCGCGATCACGGTTGCCTTCTTCGTCAAAACCTACTTTGTGTGAGGACACCATGCTGCAGGCATTGCTCGCAACCATAGGCGTGCTGGCCATCGCGGCCAGCATCGCCGCCAAGTTCGTCAGGCTGCCGGTCAGCGCTTCAGTTGCGACAGGTCGCGCACGGCGCCGCGGTCGGCCGACGTGGTCAGCGCCGCGTAGGCACGCAGTGCCTGCGAGACTGCGCGCTCGCGGTTGACCGGCTGCCGCGCGGCGGTGCGCCATTTCCTCGGTCGTCACGCGCAGGTTGATGGTGCGGTTCGGGATGTCGATGTCGATCATGTCGCCTTCCTCGACGAGGCCGATCGCGCCGCCTTCCGCCGCTTCCGGCGACGCGTGGCCGATCACGAGGCCCGACGAACCGCCCGAGAAGCGGCCGTCGGTGAACAGCGCGCATGCCTTGCCGAGACCCTTCGACTTGATGTAGGACGTCGGGTACAGCATCTCCTGCATGCCCGGGCCGCCTTTCGGGCCTTCGTAGCGGATGATGACGACGTCGCCCGCGTGCACGGTATCGCCCAGGATGTTTTCCACGGCCGCGTCCTGGCTTTCGAACACGCGCGCCTTGCCCGAGAACTTCAGGATGCTTTCGTCGACGCCGGCCGTCTTCACGATGCAGCCCTTTTCCGCGATGTTCCCGTACAGGACCGCGAGGCCGCCGTCCTGCGAGTAGGCGTGGGCGCGGTCGCGGATGCAGCCTTCGGCGCGATCGAGGTCGGCGCTGTCGAAGCGCTCGGCCTGCGAGAACGCGACCTGCGTCGGCACGCCGCCCGGCGCCGCGCGGAACAGTCGATGCACGGCCTGGTCGTCGCTGCGCTTGATGTCGTATTTCTCGATCGCGTCGCCCAGCGTCGGGGAGTGCACGGTCGGCAGCGACGTGTCGAGCAGGCCCGCGCGCGCCAGTTCGCCGAGGATGGCGACGATGCCGCCGGCGCGGTGCACGTCTTCGATGTGGTACTTGTTCGTCATCGGCGCGACCTTGCACAGGCAAGGCACGTTGCGCGAGATGCGGTCGATGTCGGCCATCGTGAATTCCACGCCCGCCTCGTGCGCGGCGGCCAGCAGGTGCAGCACCGTGTTGGTGGAGCCGCCCATCGACACGTCCAGCGCCATCGCGTTCTCGAACGCGGTCTTGGTCGCGATGCTGCGCGGGAGGATCGTGTAGTCGTCGCCCTCGTAGTGGCGCTTGGCCAGGTCGACGATCAGGCGGCCGGCGCGCAGGAACAGTTCCTTGCGGTCGGCGTGGGTGGCGACTATGGTGCCGTTGCCCGGCAGCGACAGGCCCAGCGCCTCGGTCAGGCAGTTCATCGAGTTCGCCGTGAACATGCCCGAGCAGGAACCGCAGGTGGGGCAGGCCGAGCGCTCGACTTCGGCCACGTCGGCGTCGGAGATCTTGGAGTCGCCCGCCTGGATCATCGCGTCGACGAGGTCCAGCTTGATGATCTTCTTGTCGTTGTTGACGACCTTGATCACCTTGCCCGCTTCCATCGGGCCGCCCGACACGAACACGGTCGGGATGTTGATGCGCATGGCGGCCATCAGCATGCCCGGGGTGATCTTGTCGCAGTTCGAGATACAGACCATCGCGTCGGCGCAGTGGGCGTTGACCATGTACTCGACGGAGTCGGCGATCAGGTCGCGCGACGGCAGCGAGTACAGCATGCCGCCGTGGCCCATCGCGATGCCGTCGTCGACGGCGATGGTGTTGAATTCCTTGGCGACGCCGCCCGCCGCCTCGATCTCGCGCGCCACCAGCTGGCCCAGGTCCTTCAGGTGCACGTGGCCCGGCACGAACTGGGTGAACGAGTTGACGACGGCGATGATCGGCTTGTCGAAGTCGCCGTCCTTCATGCCGGTCGCGCGCCACAGGGCGCGGGCGCCCGCCATGTTGCGGCCCTGGGTCGTGGTGTGGGAACGGTAAGTCGGCATGGTGTCTCCTCGGGAAATCGTAAAACCCCAAGAGTGCCGTGGGTACGGCAAGTTGTCCAATATATGATTCGGTAGGCTGTGATTCGCGTTTCATATCAATCACCCGGGCCACCCGCAGGGTTCCGTATCGGGCGGCCCGCCGTGAAAGCGAGTTCTATAATTTCTTCAACTGAATTCACGAGCGGCAATTTACACCTTGTCTGGATGGACCACGCGTGGCATGGGTGACGTGTTCGCGTCTTCCCGGCCACGGATAATGAACCGAGCCGATTCTCTTGGAGGCGCGTACGGGCATGACACGGAGATTTCATGGTGTAGCGAGGGCGACGCTGACGATCGCGGCGCTGGCCGGGCTCGGCGTCGCACTGTTCAATTATTTCGCGCCGATGACCGGCGTGACCGGAACGATCGGCGCCCTCGCCGTCGTCGTGTCCACCCTGTTGCTGGCGTTGCTCGGCTTTGTCCTGGCGCGCAGGCGCACCGGCCGCTCCCGGCTCGTGCGGGTCCTCGCCCTTCTGATGGCGCTCGGCACCCTGGCGGCGGCCTGGCTGCTGCATGAGTTCTTGCTGGTTGCCGCCATGGCCGTCGCACTGCTGGCGCTGGCGGTCGATTCGATGAGTGGCCCGGACAGGCACCCGGCGACAACCGTCGCCTCGCTGTTGCTCGTGCCTGCTCTGTGCATCAGCCTTGGCCTCGCAGCCATCGGCCGGCTGCCGGCTGCGACGGCGCAGGGGGCGGCGGCAGCCGGGAATGTTCAAGACGCGCCGGCGCAACAACCATTGGCACCGCCAAAGCCTGTCTGGAACAGCTTCCACGGGCAATTAAGCGCGCAAAAATACTCACCGCTGTCGCAGATCGATACCTCGAACGTCGGCAAGCTGAAGCTGGCATGGCAGTACCATACCGGGGATGTCTCCGACGGCAGCGGCGGCAAGCCGCCGACCGTCTGGTCGGCCACGCCCATCTATGCCAACGAGACCCTGTACATCGGCACACCGTTCTACCGGATCATCGCGCTCGATCCGGCAACCGGGAAGGAGCGTTGGCGGTTCGACACCCATTCGACCCTGAAGGCGCTCACGCAGCCCGCGTTGAAGACCCGCGGCGTCGCCTACTGGGAGGCCCGGCATCCGGTCGCGGGGCAGGCCTGCCAGAAGACCGTCTACATCGGCACCATGGATGCGCGACTCTTCGCCGTCGATGCCGACACGGGCAAGCCGTGCCCCGGCTTTGCCGACCACGGCGTACTCAACGTCAATAAGTGGAACAACATCAATGATGCCTGGCCGCTGTCGGTGCTCCAGCCGCCCACCGTGGCGGGCGACCACCTCATCATGGGCTGGGCCGGCAAGGACTGGGCGCTGGCCGAGGCGCCGCCGGGCAGGGTCTTCTCGGTGAATGCGCGCACCGGCAAGCTGGAATGGGTCCTGAACGTCCTGCCCGACGATATCGTCAGGCAGAGCGGCACTGCCAACGTGTGGACCGCGATGTCGGTCGACGAGGAACTTGGGCTGGTGTACTTGCCGGTGTCGTCGCCTTCGCCCAATTACTGGGGCGGCAATCGCGCCGAACCTGTCCCGCTGGCGACCTCCACCACCGCTGTCGACATCGACACCGGCAAGGTGGTGTGGTCGCGTCAGTGGGTGCACCATGACCTCTGGGACTACGACATCAATTCGGCACCGACGCTGATGGACATCACGGTCGATGGCAAGACGATTCCGGCGCTGATGCAGGCCACCAAGATGGGCTACCTGTTCGTCGTGAACCGCAGGACCGGCGAGGATGTCTGGCCGATCGAGGAGCGGCCGGTCCCCACCGGCAATGTGCCCGGCGAGGTTTACGCGCGGACCCAGCCGGTTCCTACCCGGCCTGCGCCGCTGCTGGACCAGTCCCGCAAGCCGAAGGTGTGGTGGATTGCCGACATGGTCGGCTTCGGCCAGTGTTCGCGCCTGTTCGATGCAATGCATTACGATGGCATGTACACGCCGCCGACCGTCGGGGATGCCGGCACGCTGGGCTATCCGTTCAGCGCCGGCGCCGTCCAGTGGGGGGGTGTCGCTTTTGACCCGCGCAGCGAGACGGCGATCGTCAACACGTCGCATCTCGTGCAGCAACTCAAGCTGTTGCCACGCAACGTGTACGACAGCGTGGCCAGGGGCTCCGGCGCGGAGCAGGGCTTCTATCCGCAGAAGGGGGCGCCATTCGGCATCATGCTGGAAAACGCGCTCAACTGGCTCGGCATGCCATGCTGGGAACCGCCCTTCGGCGAACTGGTCTCGATCAACATGAAGACCGGCGCGATCAACTGGCGTCGCCCCGTCGGCGCATCCCAGCAGTACGGCTTCTACATGCCGGAGAGCCTGGGCTCGCCGACCATCGGCGGGCCGGCGGTGACCGCAGGTGGCCTGATCTTCATCGGCGCCTCGATGGATGCGAAAGTGCGGGCCTATTCGCTTGCGACGGGTAAAGAGTTATGGTCCGACCTGGTCCAGGCCCCGGTGGTCGCGAATCCGGCGGTGTACGAATACAAGGGCCGTCAGTACGTCGCCTTCGTGGCCGGCGGCAATCCGATCATCAAGGACCAGGTGGGCGACCAGCTGGCGGTGTACGCGCTGCCACGGTGACCTGTATCGGCCGGGCCGCGCGGAGAAGGATGGGCAAAGATGGTCGAGCGCAATGGCGTGCGTAAGCAGGCCAAGCGTGGGCATGAAGATGTAACATAAGGCATGCTGATCCGAACCATCGTGAATGCGGGGCTGCGACGCACCCTGAAGCCCCTCTGGGACGACATCCCGTCCGTCGCACGCATGCGCGCGGCGTATCACCGTATCGACCGTCTGGGGACGCTCGGCAGGCGGCCCGTGCGCGTCGATGTCGCCGACGCCGGCGGCGTGGCCGTCGAATGGATCGGGCGGCGCGAGGC
>NZ_JBKYMO010000389.1:0-5326 GCF_047302915.1 Massilia sp. CT11-108
GTCGCGGACGGCGCGCTGGCGGGCATCGCGGCGCACCGTTCCCTGATTCCGGAGCTGGCCGTCCTGGCGTGACGCGCGGCATGCCTTGCCGCGCCCTTGACGCGCCCTTGACGCCTTACGACGTCATGCGGTTCCAGCCCGACCGCACGGCCGCCTTCATGCGTTCCCACGTGGACGAGCCGCTGCTGCCGTAGCGGGTATCCCAGTCGCTGCGCAGGTCGGATTCCACGTCGTCCCAGTTGCGGCCCTGGTAGCGGGCGTCGCGCCGCATCTCGTCGCCGTAGCGGTAGGCCGGCGCGTAGTCGTCGTACGTGCCGCCCAGGCTGGCGTAATTCGTCTGCCAGTCGTTGCGGTAATAGGTGTCGTCGTCGGGCGCGCTGCCCTGCAGCGGCTGTACCTCGACTTCCGTGTGGCGCACCGTGTCCTGGATGTTTTGCTGGCGCTGGCTGACTTCCTTGCCGACGACGACTTCCTCGACCACGCGCGCGGATTTCTGCACGACGGCTTCCTCGGCCGTTTCGCGCAGTTCGATCGTCTGGTCCTTGAGCGCGGCGACGTCGGCCGGGTTGATCGGCTGGTCGACCGGACGGCGTTCCACGCTGACGTGTTCCTCGCGCAGCGACACCGTTTCGTTCACGGGCGTCTCGACCATGCGCGAGAAGACGCGCACGCCGCCCCGTTCGACCTGGCGCTTGCCGACCCGGACTTCTTCCTGCACGACCGGGATCGCGGCTTTGCCGGTGGTCTGGTCGACGGCCGTCTCGCGCTGCAGCGAGTCCGAACGCACGGTCGAATCCGAGAGGCTGCCCGACAGGTTGCCCGTCTGCGTCCCCGCCTGCATCGAGCCGGCGGCCAGCGACGGCGACGTCTGCGGCTGGTAGGCGCTCGTGCCCAGCGATGCGGCGTTGCCCGCCAGGTCGTGGCGCTCGTCGATGTCGATGGGGCCGAAGCGTTCGATCACGTCGGCGGCGCGTTCCACTTCCGGCTCCGACGACGTGGTCAGGGTCAGCACGTGCTGGCCGCCGGCGACCGCAGTGGAATAGCGGGTCGCATGTTCGTCGTGGTCCGAGCCGAACAGGTTGTCGAAGAAGTGCTTGATCGAGGCGCCCACGCCTTCCTCGTGGGTCGCGCCGAGCGTCGTGCCGGCCGTCGTCGTGGTGCCGGACAGGTCGGCGCTGGAGACATAGACGTTGTCGCGGGTGAAGCCCGATGCCAGCAGTTCGTCCATCGCGTTCTGGGCATCGCTGCGGTTGTCGAACACCGCTACGAGAGTATGTTGCATGATGCGTCCTCCGGTGAATGTCACGTGGGTGAAGTGTCGCCGTGCTCGTCGAAGCGCTCGACGCTGACCTGCTCGGACTTGAGCATGACCGTGTCGACGTGGTGTTCTTCGCGGCGGGTGCGCGTGATGTGGAGCTCTTCCTTGATGCGCAGCCGCCGTTCGACGACCAGCACTTCCTCGAGAATCGGTACCACGAGCGTTTCCCCTTCGTAGCGGGTCGCGGGCGCCTGGTCGAGCGGGACGATGCGGTCCACCGGCACATGGTGGACCTCGACGTCGTCGCGCAGCAGGCGCTCGTCGATCCGGCAAGGGGTCTCGGCGACAGTCTTGTGGATGCGTACGCCGCGACCCGTGTCGACGATCCGTTTCTCGACCCACGCCTCCTCATGGACCACGGGAACCCGCAAGAGCTCCTGTTTTTCCTGATCGGGTTTTGATGAGTCAAGGGACACGGTCCGCCTCCGGGTTCACGACACTGGAGCGACCGAGATTACTCTATTGGCCACGGTTCCCGCGCACCGTTGCCTCCCCACAATCGAGACTGTAGGACAGGACGCTAGACGGCATTACGGCCGACGCAGCGCGGCAAGCACGTCCGCCGGCACCCGCAGTGCCGTCCCGTGGCGCATGCGCCGCGCCGTGCCTTCGTCCGGGAAGTGCATCTGCGCCGTCACGTCTTCCCAATGCACGAGATCGCGCGAGCGCAGCGCGCCGTAGTGCTTCGTCGTGTAGGCGTCGTAGTACACGATGACGTCGTCGCCCACCTGCAGCGCCGTCGGTCCCTCGGTCCACAGGCCGGCGGGCGAGATCGGCGCGCCCAGCGGTTCGAACGGCCCCTGCAGGCCGGCGGCGCGCGCCAGCTGCAGGTATTTACGGGGCGGGTGGCGCGTCTCGTCCTTCACGAGCAGCCAGTCGCCGCGGTTCGTGCGCAGGAACGTCGCGTCAATGACGGAAAAGCCCGGATCGTAGAACAGGCGCGTGGGCGTGAACGTGACGAAGTCGCGCGTCGTCGTGGCGTAGATGCGGTGGTTGTACTTGTTGGCGCCGGCGTCGTCGCCGGCCGCTTCGGATGCCGCGAAGCGGCCCGGGATCGTCGACGACCAGAAGATCAGGTACTCGCCGCGCTTCTCGTCCCACGCGATCTCCGGCGCCCACGCGTTCAGGGTCGTCGGCTCGTGCGCCATCACGGGCAGCTCGCGTTGCGCCGACCAGTGGACGAGGTCCGGCGACGACGCGTAGCCGATGCCCGTCTCGTTCCAGCCGCTCGTCCATACCATGTGGTAGACCCCGTCGGGGCCGCGCACGATGCACGGGTCGCGCATCAGTTTTGCCTTGCCGACTTCAGGCTGGAGATAGCTGCGGCCGCCGTTCAGCGCTTCCCAGCGGTAGCCGTCGACACTCCCGGCCAGGTGCAGGCCGTCCTGGCCGTTGTCGATGAAGTAGGCGAAGACGTAGGCGTCTGTTTGCGATGCCGGTTTGATGCCGGCGCAGCCGGCCAGGGCAGCGAGACCGAGGGTCGAGAGTAAGGTACGGCGTTTCATTTGTGCTCCTCGTCGCCCAGCGGGCGCTCTGCGGTATGGTGGGGACTCGGCGGTACGGCAAACGCCGCGACCGGATCGGGATGGGCGGGATCGAACGCGAAATCGTCGACGATGAAACCGGCGGCCGGCACGCGCGCCTGGCGCAGGCCCAGCACGACGGCCTTCGCCAGCTCGTAGCTGCCATAGCTGTCGTGGTGCGTGTTGTCCAGGCGGCCCGGCGCGGGCTCCGCGAACGCGGCCTTCGAGCCTTCCGGACCCAGCGCCTCGTAAAAGGTTTTGCTCATCGCGTTGAGGTCGATGAACGGCACGTTCAATTCCTGCGCGGACTGGCGCGCGGCCTCGGCGTAATCCTTCAGCGACGGGATCACGCGGCCATCGGCATCGAAGCCGCGCCGCTCCATCGGCGACACGATCACGGGCAGGCCGCCGTGCGCGCGGACGGCGTCCACGTGGGCCTTGATCTCCGCCTTGTACGTCGTGAACGGTCCGCCCTTGCCAGCCTTGATCTGCTTCTGGTCGTTGTGGCCGAACTGCATGAGGAGCGTGTCGCCCGGCTTCATGCCGCTCACGATCTTGTCCAGCCGGCGGCGCGCGAGCGAGTCGCGGTACGTCTCGCCCGATTCGCCGTGGTTGGCGACGGCGATGCCGGGCTTGAAGAAGCGCGGCAGCATCTGGCCCCAGCTGTTGTACGGTTCGGCCGGCTGGTCGCAGACGGTCGAATCGCCCAGCAGGTACAGGGTCGGCACGTGCGCCGGCGCGATGGCGATCGTGCGTACGGCCGGGTGTGCGCCGTTGATTTCCAGGGTCAGGCGCGGGTCCCAGTTCCACGCTTCCTCGACCGTTTCGCGCGGCGCTTTCAGTTTGACTTCGCCGCCGGTCGGGACCTTCGGCGTGCGCACGTTGACGGTGAACGTCTTCGTGACGGTCTCGCCCGGCCTGGTTGCCACGTTTTCCAGCATCAGCCGGCGCAGTTCGGATTTCACCGTCGTCGCGGCCGCGGCCGTGTCGTCGCCCAGCGTGACGGTCACCGTGTAATTCCCTTCGGGGAGATCGACGGAAAAATAATAGGGATGGACGCCGTCCGGCCGGGTGCCCGGCTCGAGGCCGTAGCCGCGCGCGCCGCTGTAGGCGGCGTCGACGGGCGTGTAGCCGGCCGGCGCCTTGCCGGACCCGAAGGCGAATTTCCAGCCTTCGGCGGCATGCGTATTCGCCGCGCAGGCAGCGAGAAGCAGGGCGCTGATCGCCCCGCGGATCGATGGGTTCATGGTCTTCCTGTGGTTCTAATCAGCGCTCGAACGCGCCCAGGTCCGGTGCCTTGCCGCGGAAGGGCAGGCCCACGTCGACGCCGCGATCGATGACGGCGCTGGCGGCAGACGGGTGGAACATGGGTATGTCCGGCAGGCTGCCGTCCGGCTTGCGCGGCGCGTCCCAGCCGGTGGGCGCCACGCTGTCGAAGTCGGACGGCTTCAACGCAAGGTGCAGATCCCAGGAGTTGGCCGCGCTGTCCGCGCCTTCCACCTTCAGCGCCGCACCCGCCGGGTAGGCGAGGTTGTTGCGCAGGGTGCCCAGGTAGACGGGGCCGCCATCCGGGGCCACGCCGAGCATATTGTAATCGATAACATTTCCAAAGGCGGTGTTGTGTTGGAAGTCCAGCGCGATGGGATGATGGTTGGCATAGAAGCCCGATACCTTGTTGTCGAACGCGACGGAAAAGCGCACCACATGTTTCACCCCGTTGGGCACGTAGCGCCCGCTGTAGCCGCCCGCCTTGATGCCGTTGCCGTTCCCGGCCGCGAGCGGCGTGTGCGTGCCCGGCAGGTAACCGTGCTGCCACGCCCACGAATACTCGATGGTCACCGGCGAGTACGCGTTGATCAGGTCGAAGCCGTCGTCCGTGTTCGCCCACGCACGGCAGCCGCGGAACACGTTGCCCGGATGGCCCGCGCTCACGTGGGCGCCGAAGCCGTCCGCGCTCTGGCCCGCGCCATTCGACGTGTAGGGGTCGTAGTTATGGTGCGAATCGCTGTTCAGCACGAGGTTCCAGCCCCCGTCCTTGATGAACAGGCCCGGTCCCATGTTGTGGTGCAGGTCCAGCTGCTCGAAGACGTCGTGGTTCGCGTTGATCCACACGCCCCACGATTCGTGGTTCAGGCGGTTGTCCGGCTGCTGCGGCGCGCCCGTGATCTCCAGGCCTTTCAGGTGGATCCAGTCGGCGACGACTTCGATGCCCTTGACGCGGCAATCGTCCTTCATGCCCGAGAAATCGAACACGGGCGTCTCGCCCGGATAGGCCCAGTAGCGGATCGGCTGCTGTTCCGTGCCGCTCTTGTCGAGGACGATGGCGGACACGGTCGCGCGCCGCGACGCGCACGCCGTCGTGGCCTTCGTGTAGGCGTAGCGGCCGCCGCGGAAATACACGGTGTCGCCCGGCCGCGCCAAGGCCTGCGCGTGCGCGAACGATTGCCACGGCGCGGCCAGTGTGCCGGCCGCGGTGTCGCTGCCG
>NZ_JBKYMO010000390.1:0-5291 GCF_047302915.1 Massilia sp. CT11-108
TGGTGCCCACGGAGGGACTCGAACCCCCACACCTCGCGGCACATGGACCTGAACCATGCGCGTCTACCAATTCCGCCACGTGGGCATTGGACCGCTTTGCTTGCATTGCTCGACGTTGCCGTCGAATTCCGCTACGATATCAGGCTTTGCCGTTTTGCGCTAGACCAACTTTCGTTCGATCCTGGCGCGCACCGCCTGCGCAGCGCCTTCGTTTCCGGCTGGGCCGTTTCCGAAGAGACCGAGAGTATAGCGGATGGATGGCAAATGTCAAAGACCCTCCGAACCGGACATTCCCTGCACGGTTCACGGGCGACGTTAGGCGAATTTGCCGGTCCTCCGTTACACTACGCGTGCCTGCGTGTCAATGTAACGAGATCCGCGCTGTCAAACGGACGGCGCCACCACTGAGAAGATAAAGAATACAAATTTGAAGCACCCAACTCATACCATCCCAAGCCGCGAGGAAATCCTCGGCGTGTTCCGTGAGGCCAAGGGGCCGCTCGACAGCGGCGCCCTGGCCCGAGCCCTGCAAGTCAACCCGGAAGCGGAGGGCGTGCTGTCGCGCCGCTTGAATGCGATGGAGCGCGACGGCCAGTTGCGCGCCAATCCGGCGGGCGAATATGCGCTCACGGACCACTCGAGTTTCATTTCCGGCCGCATCAGCGCGCACCGCGACGGCTTCGGCTTCGTCATCCCCGACGAGGGCGGTGAAGACCTGTTCCTGCCCGATAAGGAAATGCAGAAGGTCCTGCACGGCGACCGCGTGCTGGCCCGCGTCGTCGGCACCGACCGCCGCGGCCGCGCCGAAGGCACGATCGTCGAAGTCACGGAACGCGCCAACACCCACGTCATCGGCCGCCTGCTGAACGAGAACGGCGTCTGGGTCGTCGCGCCGGAAGACCAGCGCATCGGCCAGGACATCCTCGTGTCCGGCGCGCCCGGCAAGGCCAAGGCCGGCCAGGTCGTCAGCGTCGAACTCCTCGAGCAGCCGTCGCGCTTCCGCCAGCCCACCGGCAGGATCGTCGAAGTACTTGGCGAACTGGACGACCCGGGCATGGAGATCGAGATCGCCGTGCGCAAGTTCGGCGTGCCGCACATCTTTTCGCCGGCCGCCATCAAGCAGGCCAATAAATTGCCGAACGAGGTGCGCGACGCCGACCTGGCAGACCGCGTCGACCTGCGCGACGTGCCGCTCGTCACCATCGACGGCGCGGATGCGCGCGACTTCGACGATGCCGTCTACTGCGAACCCGTCAAGATCGGCCGCGCGAAGGGCTACCGCCTGCTCGTCGCCATTGCCGACGTCAGCCACTACGTCAAGCCGAACGATGCGCTCGATGGCGACGCGATCGAGCGTTCGACGTCCGTGTATTTCCCGCGCCGCGTGATCCCGATGCTGCCGGAAAAGCTGTCGAACGGCCTGTGCTCGCTGAACCCGGCCGTCGACCGCCTCACGCTCGTGTGCGACATGGTCGTGACGACCGACGGCGAAGTGAAGGCCTACCAGTTCTATCCGGCCGTGATGCACTCGGCGGCGCGCCTGACCTATGACGAGGTCGCCGCTATCCTGGGCAACACGAGCGGACCGGAAGCGGGCCGCCGTCCCGGCATCGTGCCGCACCTGCTGAACCTGAACGAGGTGTTCCGCTCGCTGCTGAAGGCGCGCCAGGAGCGGGGCGCCATCGATTTCGAGACGACGGAAACGTATATCGTCTGCAATGCGATGGGCAAGATCGAGAAGATCCTGCCGCGCACGCGCAATGACGCGCACCGCCTGATCGAGGAATGCATGCTGGCCGCCAACGTGTGCGCCGCCGACTTCCTGATCCGCCACGACCAGCCGAGCACGTTCCGCATCCACGCCGTGCCGACCGAGGAAAAGCTGAACCAGCTGCGCACCTTCCTGAAGCAGGTGGGCCTGAACCTGGGCGGCGGCACGACGCCGCAGGCGCGCGATTACGCCGAACTGATGACGCGCATCAAGGAGCGTCCGGACGCGACCCTGCTGCAGACCATGCTGCTGCGCTCGATGCAGCAGGCCGTCTACAGCCCGGACAACGTCGGCCACTTCGGCCTCGCGTACGAAGCCTATGCGCACTTCACGAGCCCGATCCGCCGCTACCCCGACCTGCTGACGCACCGCGCCATCAAGGCCGTGCTGAAGGGGAAGAAGTACGAGCCGACCGGCATCGACCTGTCCAAGCTGAACACCACCGTGTCGAAAGCGGTGCGCAAGCAGGCAACGAAGGACAAGGCCGAAGGCAAGCAGAAGGATCCGAAGGACCTGACGATCTGGGATGCGCTGGGCGTGCACTGCTCGGCCAACGAACGCCGTGCCGACGAGGCGTCGCGCGACGTCGAGAACTGGCTCAAGTGCTACTACATGAAGGACAAACTCGGCGAGGAATTTACGGGCGTGATCTCGGGCGTGACGCCGTTCGGCATCTTCGTCCAGCTCGACCAGTTGTTCGTCGAAGGCCTCGTGCACGTCACGGGTCTCGGTACCGATTACTTCCAGTACGACGAAGCCCGCCACGAACTGCGCGGCGAACGCACGGGCCAGGTGTACCAGCTGACGGGCCGTGTGACGGTACAGGTCGCGCGTGTCGACCTGGAATCGCGCAAGATCGACCTCGTGCTGGCCCAGCCGAGCGAGGCAGCGCCGGCGCCGCTGGAACGCGCCCGCGCCGCTGCGCTGGACGCCCGCGAACCGAAGCCGCCGCGTCGCCGCAAGGCGAAGGGGAGCGCCGTACCGGTGTCGCAGCAGGAAGCCCGCACGACGCCGGCCGAGCCGGCCGCATCGACGTTCGGTGCCACCGACGAGAGCGAAGAAGACGTCGTGTTCGTGCCGCCCACGCGCAGCCGACGCGGCAACAGGAATGGATCGCCGGCCGCAAAAGCGGCCGCGGCAAACCAGACCGCGTCCAAGAAGACCGCGGCGAATAAAAGCGCTCCCACCAAGAGCGCCTCCAAAACCAGGAAGAAGAAGTAACGCATGAAAAATAAAATGATTTTCGGCTTCCACGCCGTGACCTCGCGCCTCCGCCACGAGGCCGCCAGCGTGGAAGAGATCTTCGTCGATGCCGGCCGCCAGGACCGCCGCATGCAGGACCTGATCGCCAACGCGAAATCGGCCGGCGTGCGCGTGATGCCCGTCGACGCCGAGCGCCTCGACAAGATCGTCGGCACCCGCCGTCACCAGGGCGTGATCGCGTTCGCGAGCCAGCTGTCGCTGGCGCGCAACCTGGACGAATTGCTCGATGCCGTGGAAGGGCCGCCGCTGCTGCTGATCCTCGACGGCATCACCGACCCGCACAACCTGGGCGCCTGCCTGCGCGTGGCGGACGGCGTCGGCGCGCATGCCGTCATCGCTCCGAAGGACCGCTCCGTCGGCCTGAACGCGACGGCGGCCAAGGTCGCCAGCGGTGCCGCCGAGACCGTGCCGTATATCACCGTGACGAACCTGGCGCGCACGATGCGCGACCTGAAGGAGCGGGGCATCTGGCTGATCGGCACGTCCGACGATGCCGACAAGGGTTTGTACGAAGGCGATTTCACGGGCCCGACGGCGCTCGTGATGGGCTCGGAAGGCGAGGGCATGCGCCGCCTGACCCGCGAGACCTGCGACATCCTCGTTTCCATTCCCATGTTCGGCTCGGTCGAGAGCCTGAACGTCTCCGTGGCCTCGGGCGTCTGCCTGTACGAGGCCCGCCGCCAGCGCCTGGCGCGCGAGCCGCATTAATCCCACCGTCGTCCCCGCGCAGGCGGGGACCCATACTGAGCGGCCGAAGTCCTGACATTACGGGCCAATCTTATTATCAGAAATTACGATTTCTGATACTCGGCATGGGTTCCCGCTTTCGCGGGAACGACGTCTCTCCAAAATTGATTCCCTCATAAGCAAGTACGGCGCGGATAAGCTACCATGCTGCTTCACTTGCACGAATCACGACTATGTTTTCCAACCTGCGCGAAGATATCCAGAGCATCATCGAACGCGACCCTGCGGCACGTAACGCATGGGAAGTGCTCACCTGCTACCCGGGCCTGCATGCCGTCGTCATGCACCGCTGGGCGCATGCTTGTTGGCGCGCCAACTTCCGCTGGCTGGGCAGGTTCATCTCGTATTTCGCGCGCGTTCTCACGGGCATCGAAATCCACCCCGGGGCGACGATCGGCCGCCGCGTCTTCATCGACCACGGCTTCGGCGTCGTGATCGGCGAGACCGCCGTCGTCGGCGACGATTGCACGATCTACCAGGGCGTCACCCTGGGCGGCACGACCCTGGTCGCGGGCACGAAGCGCCATCCGACGCTGGAGCGCGGCGTGATCGTGGGGGCCGGCGCGCAGGTGCTCGGCGCGTTCACGGTCGGCGAATACGCGAAGGTGGGCTCGAACGCCGTCGTCGTCAAGCCGGTTCCGGCCGGCGCGACGGCCGTCGGCAACCCGGCCCACATCGTGCGCAAGGAAGATCAGACGCGCAGCGCGCAGATGTTCGCCGCGTACGGCGTCACGCCGAACGGCGACGATCCGCTGTCGAAGGCACTGCGCAACCTGATCAACCACGTGGCCCAGCAGGACGAGCAGATCGAGCGCATGTGCGCGACGATGAAGGCGGCCGGCATCCGCTGCCATACCCCCGACGAGAGTGATAAACTCGACCAGGCACAACTGAACCGGCTCGTAGATTAAAGGACCACCGATGCAAGACGATATCCCGGGCAGCTTCGACCCGGCATCCGACCTCGACCCCAATGAAATCCGCGTACTGGGCGTCCTCGCCGAAAAAGAGGCGCTGACGCCCGACAATTACCCCATGTCGCTGAATGCGGTGATGAACGGCTGCAACCAGCTGTCCAGCCGCGACCCCGTGATGCAGTTGTCGGAAGACGTCGTCCACGACACCCTGCAGCGCCTCATGCAGCGCAAGCTCGTGAACGGCATCGCCCAGGCCGGCGCGCGCGTCATCAAGTACGAGCACCGCATGCGCATCAAGTGGACGCTCGAGCAGGACAAGGTCGCCGTGCTGGCCGTGCTGATGCTGCGCGGCCTGCAGACGGCGGGCGAAATCCGCAGCCGCACGGGCCGCCTGCACGATTTCAAATCGGTGGCCGAGGTGGAAAGCGCGCTGCAATTCCTCATCGACAAGTACCCACCGCTCGTCGTCCGGCTCGAACGGGCGCCCGGGACGAAGGAATCCCGCTACGGGCAATTGCTCGGCGGGGCTATCGACGTCGCGCACGCTGGAAACGCAGGGCTGGAACATGATGGTGCCGATCGGCGACACGGGC
>NZ_JBKYMO010000391.1:0-5290 GCF_047302915.1 Massilia sp. CT11-108
TTTTTACCCCCCCCCCCCCCCACCCCCCCTGTCGCTCCGTCTGGTGGGCTCGGATTTGTTAATAACACACCGCGACCGGTTCATCCTGAACGCCCGCGAAGACCGCCGCGGCTGGCTCTGGGTCGCGCTGGACGTGGGCTTCGCGGTATGGAACGGCAGGCACTGGCGCACGCTGGACCAGACGCAGGGCCTGGCGTGGAACGATTCGAACGGCCGCGGCACATACGAAGACCGGGACGGTTCGATCTGGCTCATCACCAGCAACGGCCTGTCGCACGTGCTTCATCCGGAACGCCTGTTCGCGTCGGCGCTGCGCCAGCCCGTGATCGAAGAGGCGCTGCGCGGCAACGGTCCGCTGCCGGTGGGCGACGCGCCGATGCCGTGGCGGGCGGACCAGATCGTGTTCCGCCTGGCCCACCTGCAGTTCGACCAGGGCCGGGGCTGGCACTATCGTTTCCGCCTGCTCGGCGTCGACGACGCGTGGAACGACACGGTGCAGCCGGAAGTGCGTTACGCGGCGCTGCCGGGCGGCCGGTACCGCTTCCAGGTCGCCGCCGTCGACAGCGCCACCGGCGAGCAGTCGGCGCCGGTGGAACTGGCGTTCACGATCGCACCGCCATGGTGGCGCAGCGTCCCGTTCTACGTGCAGTGCGCCCTCGGCGTCGCGGGCGCATTCGTCGCGTTCCACCGCCTGCGCCTGCGCGCGCACCGGGCGCGCGAAGCGAAGCTGACGGCGCTGGTGCGCGCGCGCACGCACGAGCTGGAACAGTCGCGCGAGGAAATGCGCCTGCGCGCGCTGAAGGACGGGCTGACCCAGTGCTGGAACCGGGTCGCGATGATGGACATCGTCGCGCGCGAAATCGAACAATGCGCGCGCTCGGGCGAAGGCTTCGCGCTCGTGCTGCTGGACCTCGATTACTTCAAGCGCGTCAACGATACGCACGGCCACCTGGCGGGCGACGCGGTGCTGGTCGAAACGGCGCGACGCCTGCGCGCGGCCGTGCGGCCCTACGACGCGGTGGGCCGCTACGGCGGCGAGGAATTCGTCGTGGTCCTGCCCGGCCTGAACCTGCCGGCCGACGCGTCCCGCATCGACGCCCTGCGCGCCGTCGTGCGCGGCGAACCCGTCGACATCGGCGAAGGCAACACGCTGGCCGTCACCGCCAGCTTCGGCGTCGTCGCCTTTACGCCCGGCACCCCGCCCGATCCGGTCGCCCTGCTCGGCCGTGCCGACGAGGCGCTGTACCGGTCGAAACACGCGGGCCGCGACCGCATCAGCTACGCGGATTGATCGGCCGCGGCCTGGGCCAGCGCGACGAACGCATCGACGAGCGGGCCGCCGCCTTCGGCATGGCGCGCGAGCAGCATTGCCGTGGTGGCGTCCGGATCGGCGAGCGGCCGGTAGACGACGCCGTCCATGTGGATGCCTTCGAATGAGCTGGGCAGCACGGAAATGCCGCAGCCCGCGGCGACGAGGCCGATGATCGTCGACGGCTCGCCCGCCTCCATTGCGATGTGCGGCGTGAAGCCGGCGGCGCGGCACAGGTCGAAGATCTGGTGGTAGATGCCGGTGCCCGTCTTTTCGGGGAAGACGACGAACGCCTGATCGGCCAGGTCCTTCACCGCGATCGTCTTTTTCCGCGCCAGCGGCGCGTCGGCCGGCAGCACGAGCAGCAGCGGATCCCGGCGCAGCATCGTCAGCGCGACCGTGCGCGGCAGCGGCATGGGGCCAGGCCGCACGAAGCCCACGTCCAGTTCGCGCGCCTCGATCTGCGCGAGCTGCGGCTGCGTGGGGATCTCGAGGAACGTCAGCCGCACAGCCGGATACTGCTGGCGGTAGCGCCGCACGACGCGGGCGAACAACGGCGTGAACGGCGTGGAAAACGTGAAGCCGACGCGCAGCTCGCCCGCTTCCCCCAGGTGCGCGCGGCGCGCCGTCTCCTTGGCCTGTTCGGACAGCGCCAGCATGCGCCGCGCGTCCGCGAGGAACAGCCGCCCCGCTTCCGTCAGCAGCACGCGCCGCCGGTTGCGCTCGAACAGCCGCGCGCCGATCTCGTGTTCCAGCGCCTGGATCTGCTGGCTCAGCGGCGGCTGGCCGATGTGCAGCCGCTCGGCAGCGCGCGTAAAGCTCAGCTCCTCCGCCACGGCCACGAAGTAACGCAGGTGCCTGAGTTCCATCTTATATTTTCAAACGATAAGTAACGCCACAAATATATATTGGACAGCCATTTCCGGCAATCCTAGGATGGCCCCATGACCAATCGCACCAACCGCGCCCTGTTCTTCGGCGGCTTCTCCTGCTTCGCCCTGCTGTATTGCGTGCAGCCGCTGATGCCCCTGCTGGCGCACGATTTCGGGCTCACGCCCGCGCAGAGCAGCCTGTCGCTGTCGCTCTCGACGGGCGCGCTGGCGGTGTCGCTGCTGTTCTCGTCCGTCCTGTCCGACCGCCTGGGCCGCAAGACCATGATGGTCGTGGCGCTCGTCGTGGCCGCGCTGATGACGGTGCTGGCCGCGGGCGCGCGTACGTACCCGCAGCTGCTGGCGGCGCGCACGCTTCTCGGCTTCGCGCTGGGCGGCATGCCGGCCGTCGCGATGGCTTACCTCAGCGAAGAGATCGAGCCGGCGGCGCTCGGCGTGTCGATGGGCCTGTACATCAGCGGGAATGCGTTCGGGGGCATGGTCGGCCGGGTGCTGGCGGCCGTGCTGTCCGACTTCGTGTCGTGGCGCGCCGCGTTCGCCGTGATGGGCGTCGCGGGCCTGCTGGCCGCATGGGAATTCTGGCGCAGCCTGCCGGCGTCGCGCAACTTCCGGCCGTCATCGGGCGGCGTGCCGGCGCTGCTGCACGGCCTGCGCGGCCACTTCGGCGACGCCGGCCTGCCCTGGCTGTTCGTCCTGTCGTTCCTGCTGATGGGCTGCTTCGTCAGCGCATACAACGTGATCGGCTTCCGGCTGCTGGGCGCCCCGTTCGGGCTGCGCCAGAGCGTGGTCGGCGGGATCTCGCTGCTGTATTTGCTGGGCATCTTCAGTTCGGTCTGGGCCGGCCGCCGCGCCGACCGCCTGGGCCGGCGCCACGTGCTGTGGACCGTGATGGGCACGATGTTCGCGGGTCTGCTGCTGACCATGGCCCACAACGTGGCCGTCATCGTGGCCGGCATGGCCGTGTTCACGTTCGGCTTCTTCGCGTCGCACTCGATCGCCAGCAGCTGGGTGGGCCGGCGCGCGCGCACGCAGCAGGCGCTCGCGTCCGCGCTGTACCTGTGCTTCTATTACCTCGGCTCCAGCCTCGTGGGCTGGCTGTGCGGCGTGCTGTGGGAACACGGCGGCTGGGGCGGCGTCGTGGCGCTGCTGGGCGTGCTGCTGGGCGCCGCCCTGCTGATCGCGCTGCGCCTGCGCCGGCTGGAACCGGTCGGGCAGGCGCTGGCGCCGGCGTGACGATCCGCTCCCCTGCCACGGTCGGGTAGATGGCGCCGGCTGTTACGATAGCGAACCGTCACCCTGGACCGCTACCGTCATGTTCACCCGCATCCACCACGCCGCGATCATCTGTGCGGACTACCCACGATCCCGGCACTTCTACACTGAGGTGCTGGGCTTGCGCATCGTCGCCGAAAACTACCGCGCGCAGCGCGACTCCTGGAAGCTGGACCTGGCGCTGCCGGACGGCTCGCAGGTCGAGTTGTTCTCGTTCCCGAACGCGCCCGCACGCCCGTCGTATCCGGAAGCGTGCGGCCTGCGGCACCTCGCGTTCGCGGTCGACGACCTGCAGGCCTGCAAGCAGCATCTCGAAGCGCACGGCGTCGCCGTGGAACCGGTACGCACGGACGAATTCACGGGCAGGCGCTTTACCTTCTTCGCCGACCCGGACGGCCTGCCGCTGGAGCTGTACGAGACCTGATCCCGGCCCGCGCAGCTACAGGTAATGCGCCCCGCCCTGCCAGACCAGCTGGAGTCCGGTCACGAGCAGGCAGGCCTGCGAAATCCGGTAGAACCACACGAGGTTGATCCGGCCCTGCAGCCAGATGCCCAGCTTCACGCCCAGCGGCACGAGCGGCGCCAGCACGAAGCTGGTGCCGAGGTTGTCGAGCGACAGCTGGCCCAGCCACGCGTATGGCACGAGCTTGACCGCGTTGACGGCCGCGAAAAACACGCTGATGGTGGCGACGTAGCGCACCTTGTCCATCCGCTGCGGCAGCAGGTAGACCATGGCGGGCGGTCCGCCGGCATGGGCGAGGAAGCTGGTCAGGCCCGAGACCGCGGACCAGAAGGTGCCTTTCGCCAACGAGGGGCCGGCCTGGCGCTGGTGCGCGGCCAGGCCCAGCACGTTGTTGACGGTGAAGGCCACCGCGATGCCCCCGATCAGGATGCGGATGACGTCCTCGCCCAGCATGCCGAACGTGAGGAAGCCCGCGACGATCCCGAGCAGGGCGCCGGGCAGCATGATGCGCAGCGTCGGCTTGTCCCACTTGCCGAAATAGGCGCCCAGGCCGACGAGATCCATCAGGCACAGCACGGGCAGCAGGATCGCGGCCGCCTGGACGGGCGAGATCGCCAGCGCCATCAGCGGCACGCCCACGCCGCCCAGCACGCCCCCGAAGCCCCCTTTCGAGATGCCGGTCAACAGGACGGCCGGTACGGCGACGGCATAGAACAAGGGGTCGGCGATCAGCATGCTGCCCCCTCCGCCACCAGCTGCCGGATCAGGTTCTTCACGGCGGGCGCCCCTTCGCTGCGGCGGAAGAGGGCGGCCAGTTCCGACGTGACGGGGTCTCCGGCCAGCGGCTTGTAGACCACGTCCGGCAGCGCGAGGGTCGTGGCCACCACGTCGGGGACGACCGCGACGCCCTTGCGCAACGATACCTCGGTCAACACCGTCAGCAGATTGCCCGGCGCCGAGACGATGCGCGGCACGAAGCGCCCGCGCCGCCCGACTTCGCGCGTACCGAGGTCCTGTTCGGGCACGACGAAATCGTCGTCCTCCAGCGCGTGGGCGTCGACCGCGGCGGCGCCGGCCAGGCGGTGGCTGGCCGGCAGCGCGATGCAGAAGCGGTTGCGCTGCAGGACGTGCACGCGCAATTCGTCCGGGAGCGCCATCGGCAGGCGCACGAAGCCGATATCGACATGGCCCTCCGCGACGAGGCCCGGCAGCCGCCCCATCGGCTGTTCGTTCGCCTGCAGCTGGACATCCGGCCACTCGGCACGGAAACGCCGCATCTGCCGCTGCAGGATGCCGGCCAGGGCGGCGGAGCCCACATAGCCGATCACGATCCGGCCGAGCTCACCGCGGCCGGCG
>NZ_JBKYMO010000392.1:0-5289 GCF_047302915.1 Massilia sp. CT11-108
GCCATGCGCTCGGGCGCGACGCCCGCCTGCGCGCGCAGAAGCAGCAGGAAGCGGCGAACGCCGGCAAGCGCGCGCAGAACGTGCGCGACTACGAGGAACGCAAAGCGCAGTCGGAAGAACGGCAGCGCAAGGTTGCGCAGCGCAAGGCGGAGAAGGCGGCGAAGGCCGCGCAAGAGGCCGAGGACGGCAAGAAGTAGGGTGGACGGCCCTCCGCCCACGCGTGACGTTCGCGTTACGTTGCCTTACGGCCGATCGAGCACAGGCTTGACCAGCTTCACGATGGCCATGCTGCAGTTCCCGCCCTTGCCCTGCGAGCGCTCGCCGGCCTTGTTGATCAGCATCTCCGACGCCTGACGGGGGCTCGACTTCGCGGTCACGGCACCCAGTTCGGCATCCGTGAAGAAATGCCACAGGCCGTCCGAGCACAGCAGGAAAACATCGTTCGCCGCGAGATCGAGGCGCTGGCCGAACGTGATGAACGGCTCCTTGCGGCTATTGCCCATCACATTCAGCAACAGCTTGGACTTGCGGTGGTTCTTCGCGGCGTCCGGCGGCAGGCGGTCGCTCGACACGAGGTGCTCGACATAGGCCGCGTCGCTCGTGCGCGCCAGGCACTTGCCGTCGTGAAAGTAATACAGGCGCGAATCGCCCACGTGGGCCCAGACGGCCTCGCCATGCGGCGTGAGGACCAGGCCGACGAAGCTGGCGTGCGCATGGGCCTGTGTCGCGACGACATTCATGTTGATGACCAGATGGGTTTCCTGCACGATGTCGCGCAACAATTGCTGCAGGCGCTCGACAGACGGGCGGTCGCCCGGCTTGAATTCGTCGAACACCTGTTTGGCGGTGTGCAGGACCTGTTCCGCGCCGGCCGCGCCGGCAATGCCGTCGGACAGCACGGCCAGGACGTAACCGGGCGCGCGGGCGCCCGTCATGAGCGCGACCCGGTCGTTCTGCTGGGGGCGGTTACCGATATGCTGCGCGGTTCCCGCTTCTAACTTGTATGAGGTCATAAACGTGGCTTTCCGATACCGCCATGCCGGACTTTGTTGGCGGCAACGGCGGTGTAGTTTAAACTATGCACCGGTTTGCACTGGAGTTGCAAGCCGTAACAATGAATAGCGCCGCCCCGAGCCAGCGGGCATGCGTCTTCCCACCCCTTTACGCTTAACTGTTCGGAAATGCCTAACATGATCGACGTCCAGGAGATCCACCGCCGTATCATTGAACTCGACGTGGAACATCGCGACCTCGACGCTGTCATCGACATGCTGACCCGCGACGGTCACGCCGACCAGTTGCAGTTGCGACGTCTGAAGAAACGCAAGCTGCAGTTGAAGGACCACATCACACTGCTGAAAATGCAGTTGGTGCCGGACGTTCCGGCATAAGCCCACGTTTTTTAAGCAGTCTCATTTTGACCGATCGCCTCCCCTTGTCCGAGTCCGACCTCGACGCCGACCTCGACGCCGCGCCCGCGCCTTCCGAACCTGCCGGCAAGTACGACGCCGAAGTCGACCGCATCTTCGGCGCCGGTGGCCCGCTCGCGCCCGCGGTCGGCACGTTCAAGCCGCGCCAGTCGCAGACCGAGATGGCGAAGGCGATCGCGCACGCGATCAGCGAGCAGGGCACGCTGATCGCCGAGGCCGGCACGGGCACGGGCAAGACGTTCGCCTACCTCGTTCCCGCGCTGCTGTGGGGCGGCAAGACGATCATCTCGACCGGCACCAAGAACCTGCAGGACCAGCTGTTTTCGCGCGACATCCCGACCGTGCGCGCGGCATTGCGCGCCCCCGTCTCGGTGGCGCTGCTGAAGGGCCGTTCGAACTACCTTTGCCACTACCATCTGGAACGCACGCTGTCGAACGGCCGCCTGACGTCGCGCGACGATGTCGGCCATCTGCGCGAGATCTCGCGTTTCATCAAGATGAGCCAGTCGGGCGACAAGGCCGAGTTGACGAAGGTCCCGGAAACGGCGTCCGTGTGGAACCTCGTGACGTCCACGCGCGAAAACTGCGTGGGCCAGGAGTGCCAGTACTACCAGGACTGTTTCGTGATGAAGGCGCGCCGCGAAGCGCAGCAGGCCGACGTCGTCGTCGTCAACCACCACCTGTTCTTCGCCGACGTGGCGCTGAAGGAAGGCGGCATGGCCGAACTGCTGCCGTCCGCCAACACGATCATCTTCGACGAGGCGCACCAGTTGCCGGAAGTGGCCACGCTGTTCTTCGGCACGACCGTGTCGACGGGCCAGGTGCTGGAACTGTGCCGCGACGTGCTGGCCGAAGGCCTCGCGCACGCGCGCGGCGGCGTGGACTGGGCGAAGGTCGTGACCGTCGTCGAGAAGGCCGCGCGCGACCTGCGCCTGACGTTCCCGGAAGGCGGCACGCGCTTGTCCCTGCCGCAGATCCCGCCCAGCTCGGAATTCTTCCCGGCGCTGGAAAAGCTGAAGGAAGAACTGGAAGGCCTGATCGACGTGCTGGAAGCACAGGCCGAGCGCGCCGAGACGATCGAGCAGTGCCGCGTGCGCGCCGTCGAGCTGCTGGAACAGTACAAGGCGTGGAAATCCGAGCCGAAGAAGGGGAAGGAAGTCGACGGGGCGCACCATGCGGGCGACGATGCCGTGCTGTGGGTCGAGGCGTTTTCCTCGTCGCTGCAATTGCACAAGACGCCGCTGTCGATCGCGCCGATCTTCGCCGGCCAGCGCGCCGGCACGCCGCGCAGCTGGATCTTCACGTCCGCCACGCTCGCGGTGAAGAACGATTTCAAGCATTTCACTGCCCAGCTCGGCATGACGGGCGAACCCGCGCAGAGCTGGCCGAGCCCGTTCAACTACCAGGAGCAGGGCATCCTGTACGTGCCGACCGGCCTGCCGGAACCGAACACGTTCGGCTACACGGACGCGGTCGTCGACATGGCGCTGCCCGTGATCGAAGCGGCGGGCGGCCGCTGCTTCTTCCTGTGCACGACGATCCGCGCCGTCAACCGCGTGGCCGAGCGCCTGCGCGAGGAATTCGCCGCGCGCGGCCTCGACTTCCCCCTGTTCGTGCAGGGCGAACGGGGCCGCACGGAATTGCTGGACTCGTTCCGCAACGCGGGCAATGCCGTGCTGGTCGGCAGCCAGAGTTTCTGGGAAGGCGTCGACGTGCGCGGCGAGGCGCTGTCGCTCGTCATCATCGACAAGCTACCGTTTGCGCCGCCCGACGACCCCGTGCTGGCCGCGCGCATCGAAGTGATGGAAAAGAAGGGCATGAACGGTTTCGTTCACCACACCTTGCCGGAAGCTATCATCAACCTGAAGCAGGGCGCCGGGCGCCTGATCCGCGACGTCGAGGATCGGGGCGTGCTGATGCTGTGCGATCCGCGGGTGATCAGCAAGCCGTATGGGCGGCGGATCTGGCAGAGTTTGCCGCCGTTTCGGCGCACGCGGGTGCAGGCGGAGGTGATCGAGTTTTTTGCGACTTCGAATTCGCCGCGGGGTACGGATTCGGGGTCAGAGCCCTAAAAAAGCAAATTCGGGCTCTGACCCCTGGCTTACGAATCTGCCGCGGAGTCGGAGATTCGGGGTCAGAGCCCTAAAAAAGCAAATTCGGGCTCTGACCCCCGGCTTCGTTTCGCTTTACCCCTCTGCTTCGTTTTACGCTACCTTTGGGCTCGCCTCGCGGTACGCCGCGCAGCGGCTCCGCTTTCGCTTGTGTTCCCACAACATGCAGGATGGGTGACTTGTTTAGAGTCACACAGGCCCGGCCGGTGGCAGACTTCAAGGGGGAGCAATGGCGATACGTTATGGCTGCTTTTTCAGCTATGCCCATGGGCGGCACGAGCTGATGCAGCGCTTCAAGGCCACGCTGGCCGATGCACTGCGCTGTTACCTCGAACCGTATTTCGACAACGAAGACGAACTGTTCATCGACACCGAGCAACTCGGCGGCGGTGACGACCTCGACCGCAAGATCGCCCGCGCGCTGTGCGAAAGCGCGTGCATGGTGCTGATCTACACGCCCAAATACGAAGCCCATCCCTACACCCGGCGCGAGTACGCCGCGATGCGCCTGATCGAAGCCGAGCGCAGCTCGTGGTACACGCTGCCCAGCCAGCTGATCATTCCCGTGATCATGACGCAGCACCCCGTCAGCCTGCCGCCGCAGATCAGCGAATCCACGTTCTACGTCGACTTCTCGCGCTTCACGATGGCCACGGCCGACCTGAAGTCGAACCCCGATTTCCTGCCGGACATCGACAAGATGGTCCGGCGCATCGTCACGCATTACCAATACCAGAAAAAAACCATGCCGCCGGCGCATGACTGCAACCAATTCGTGCTTCCCGCTGTCCCACCCGCATGGCGTGAGTTACCGGATCCAACCTTCCCAAAAAAATGAGGAGCCTTATGGAAACCAACCGCATCACCGCAGTACCGGCCGGTCAGGCCGGCGAGGTGACGACGTTCTACTCCTACGACAGCGCACCCGTGCGCAGCCTTGCGCTGGCCCATGCCGCCTGGCTGCTTGCCGGGCGCGCGCATGCGAAGACACCGGTGCTGATGATCGACTGGGACCTGGAAGCCCCCGGCCTGCATCACTATTTTTCCCGCGCGGACGATGGGCAGCACGCCAGCGGCCTGCTCGAACTGTTCGAGAGTTGCCGCGAGCAACTGCACGGCAATACGTCGAACGACGACGCCGAGGCGCTGGCCGCGCGCGTGCTCGACACGCTGGACTGGGACGACTACATCGTCCGCGTCGACGACAGCCGTCCGCTGTACCTGATGCGCGCCGGCCGCTTCGACGACAGCTATGGCGAGCGCGTCGACCGGCTCGACTGGGACGCGCTGTTCTGCGCGTGCCCCGCGCTGTTCCGCACGTTCGCGGCGCAGGTGGCACGGCGCTTCGCCCACGTGCTGATCGATTGCCGCAGCGGCCGCTCGGCGGCGGCCAGCGTCTGCACCGCGCTGTTGCCGGACAAGATAGTCGGCGTGTTTACGCCCGACGCGCGCAGCCTGGACGGCCTGCAGGGCGTCGTCGCGCGCGCGCTCGATTACCGCTGCAGCCACGAGGACGAACAGCGGCCGCTGCTCGTCTATCCGCTGCCCTGTCCGGTCGACGGCACCGGCGAAGGGCGGTTGCGCTGGCGCTTCGGCGACGCGCCACGGAGTCCATCCGGCTACCAGGCCCGGCTGGAACGGATGCTGGCCGAGTGCTATGGCCTGTCCAGCGTCGCGCTCGACAGCTACCTCGACGAGGTACAGCTGCCCCAGGCGGCCGTCAGCGGCATGGCGCCGGCCGGCTGGGG
>NZ_JBKYMO010000393.1:0-5288 GCF_047302915.1 Massilia sp. CT11-108
CCACGATGTCGGCCGCGCCCAGCGCCGATGCGGCCGGCGACGGCCTGGCGGAAGCTCTTCTGGTCGACGAGCGTATGGCCCTGGAACACGGAGGCGCGCACGGCGACGACGCCGGTGCTCTGGCTCACGCCGCCGAAGTCGTGGATGAATTCATCGACATCGATGCGCAGCAGCGGGATGCCGGCGGCCGCATCCGTCTCCGACAGCACGCGCGCACCTGCCTGCGCGAGCCGCGTCTTGAAGCGCTGCGTCAGCAGCTGCAGCGGATTCGCCGTCCAGCGGCTGTTCGCATAGGTGCGGGCCTGCAGCGGGTCGGCATAGCTCAGGCGGTAGAACATGCGCTCGCTGTCCAGGGCACTCGAGCCGGTGACGTCGGTGACGACCACCGCGCCGAGCATGCCCTGTGCCTGCGCTTGCGCGGCCGTGGCGGGGCCGAAGTCGAATTGCGTGGTGGGCTGGCCCTTCTGCGAGGCGCAGGCGGATAGGGTCAAGGCCAGGGCGGCAGCGAGAATGATGCGGGTCGGATGCATGGTCGCTGGGTTCCTCATTTGGTCGGGGGGACGAAGCCGGGTTCGCCCGGGCCGGGTTCGGCGGCCGGTGCGCCGAACAGGATGCTTTGCGGGCGGTCGCCCAGGTTCGTCACGGTGCGGCGCACGGCGCGCAGCGAGGTCTTCGCCTCGTCGGCCATGTCGACGACGTGCGGCAAGGTTTGCAGCTCGAGGTCGGATGTCACGCCGCCCAGCGAATCGATGGCCGCGCCGGCGCGCTCGACCGGGCCGCCCGGGGCCTGCAGGCTCGTCGCGAGGCGGTCGTAGTTGTGTGCGGCGGCAGTGACGCTGGTGGAAAGCTCCTGTACGGAGCCCATCGTGCGGTCGAGTTTATCCGCCAGCGCGGGCAGGCGCGCCAGCGTGGGTTGCAGCTGGCCCGGGATCTCGGCATACGCGGCGGCGGCCTTGTTGATGCTGTCGAAGGCGCCCGTGAGCTTGTCCTGGTTTTCTTTACTGAGCACGTTGTTCAGGCTGTCCGTGATGCGCTCCGTTTTTTCCAGGATCGCGAGGCCGCGCTTTTCCAGTTGGTCGAGCAGGCCGGGACGCAGCGGGATGCGCGCCACGTGGCCCTTGTCGCTCTGCAGCAGCGGGGAGCCGGTGCGGTCGTCGTCGAGCTGGATGAAGGCGATGCCCGTCACGCCCTGGTAGCCGAGCGAGGCGAACGTCGTCTGCGTGACGGGCGCGCCTTCCTCGATCGAGAGCTTGATGAGGATCTGGCCCGTCACGCGCGGATCGAACACGATGTCGTCCACGCGCCCGACTTCCAGGCCGCGGTAGCGCACCGCGGCCTGCGGGTTCAGGCCGGGGATGGTCTGCGTGGTGACGATCTCGTACGGATGCATCGTGGTGCGGTCGCGGTTCAGCCACAGGCCGATCAGGATGGCCGCGACCAGCAGCGCGACCGTGAAGAAGCCCGTCATGAGGGCATACGATCTGTTTTCCATGTCAGTCTTCCGACTCCTTTCTTGCGATGCGCTCTTCCAGCACTTCCAGCGCCCGCTGGCCGCGCGGCCCCAGGAAAAAGTGTTTGATGAAGGGGTGCTGCACGCGCAGCACGTCGCACGACGGTCCCACCGCGATCACGTGCTTCTCCGCCAGCACGGCGATGCGCGAGGACAGCGCGAACAGCGTGTCCAGGTCGTGCGTGACCATCACGACGGTGAGTTTCAGCTCGCTGTGCAGCGTCTGGATCAGCGCCACGAACGAATCGGACAGGTCGGGGTCGAGGCCCGCCGTCGGCTCGTCGAGGAACAGCAGTTGCGGCTCGAGCGCGAGCGCGCGCGCGAGGGCCGCGCGCTTGATCATCCCGCCCGACAGGTCGGACGGCATCTTGTTCGCGTCGCCCGGGCCGAGTCCGACCATGTCCATCTTGAGCAGCACGGCGGCGCGCACGACCTCCTCGGGCAGGGCGCGCAGTTCGCGCAGCGGCAGGGCGATGTTGTCGAATACCGTGAGCGCGGAATACAGCGCGCCCTGCTGGAACAGCATGCCCCAGTGGTTGCGCATGCGCTGCAGCTGTTCCGGGCTGGCGCTGCTGACATCCTCGCCGAACACCCGCACGCAGCCGCTGGACGGCCGCTCCAGGCCCAGCATCTGGCGCAGCAGCACGGTCTTGCCGGTCCCGGATCCGCCCACGATGGACAGGATTTCGCCCGCATAGATGTCGAGGTTCAGGTCCTGGTGGACGACGGTGCGGCCGAAGCGCGTCCACAGGTTGCGGATCTGGACGACCGGCGGCCCGACGTCTTCCTCGGGCTCGCGGTTCAGTTGCTGCGGCGGGCGTTGGGCTGGTTGAGCAGGATTCGCCATCAGAAGCCCACTCCCGAGAAGATAATCGCGAACACGGCGTCGGCCAGGATCACGACGGTGATCGCCGTGACGACCGACGTCGTCGTGCCGCGGCCCAGGCTTTCCGTGTTCGGTTTGATGCGCAGGCCGAAGTGGCACGAGACGAGCGCGATCAGCATGCCGAACGCGACGCCCTTCGCGAGGCCGATGGTGTAATTCACGATCGGCACGGCGGACGGCAGCTTCTGGATGAAGTAGCGCATCGTCAGGTTCAGTTCGATCTTCGCGGAGACCATGCCGCCGATCAGGGCCATCGCATCCGTCCACACGACGAGCAGCGGCATCGCCAGCGCGAGCGCGACCACCTTGGGCATGATGAGACGGTAGCCGTGCGAGATGCCCATCACCAGCATTGCGTCGAGTTCCTCCGTCACGCGCATCACGCCCAGTTGCGCCGTGATCGACGACCCGGAACGGCCCGCGACGAGGATCGCCGCCAGCAGCGGCCCCAGTTCGCGGATGATGCTCATGCCGAGGATGTTGACGAGGTAGATGTCGCCGCCGAACATGCGCAGCTGCTGCGCCGACAGGTACGACAGCACGACCCCGATCAGGAAGCCCACGAGCGCCGTGATGCCGAGCGCCTGGAAGCCGGAGTGATAAATATTGGCCGACACTTCGCGCCAAGGTCCGGACAGCGGATGGCGGATGAAGCGGCCGATGTCCTGCACCACCTGGCCGATCAGGGTGATCGCGCCGCGCAGGTGTTCGAAGAAACTCAGCACGCCGCCGCCCAGCGTGATCACCCATTGCAGATGGCTCTTGCGCGTGCGCGGCAGCTCGATCCGGCCGGATTTCTCGATGCGCTCGAAGAGTTCTTCCTGCTTCGGGTCGAGCTTCAGCTGCTCGGGGCGGCGCTTGCCCCACGAACTCCAGAACAACTGGGCGCCGATGTGATCGAGGCTGGCGATCTCGGAGAGGTCCCAAACGACCGGCTTGCCGGCGAGGGATTTCAGCGTCTTTTCGATGTCCTTGAAGCCGCGCCGGGAAAACGCGTGGACCTGCCATACGCCGCGCGCCACCACGGATTGCCCCGCGCCGGCGTCTGGGTGTTCGATGGTTAATGTTGGCGCATTTTCAATCCGCATTGCGGCAGTGTAAAAGAGATTCGCGACTGCCGCCACCAGCGCTACGTTACCGTGACCGGATAGCGTTCGGTGGCGCACATTGCCGTGTTTACGCTGCGAGGTGGCGAACCTGGCGCTCGGGTGCTGCGTGCGTCGACTTGTCGGCCGGCTTGTGGGCGCTGCCGGCGTAGTCGCTCGCGATGAGGGCGGCAGCGTCGGCGGCCGGCATGCCCTGGCGCTGCAGCCAGGCCTGCACAAGCTTGGCCAGGCGGTCGAGCGCGATGCGGTGGGTGGCGTCGAGCTGCGTGTAGATCCAGTCCGAGAACGCCATGAAGTTGGCGAACGGGCTGTCGCCCAGCAGCACCTTGACCGTGTGGGCGAAGCGGCCGGAGTTCGCGACCAGGTCCCAGTAGCGGGCAAAGCGCACGAGCCGTTGCATGGTGGCGAAGTCGATGCGGTCGGTGGCCAGCACGGTGTAGGGCGGGTACGGCTCATACACCATCTTGTACGGTTCCGTGTGGCGGATGATCGGCGTGCCGCGCAGGCGCTTGAGGATGCCGAACTGGATCTCGTGCGGGCCGAGGGCGACCAGTTGGTCGAAGCCGCGCGCGAACGATTCGACGTCTTCGCCCGGCAGGCCGGCGATCAGGTCCACGTGCAGGTGGGCGTGCGATTGCGTCGTGAGCCAGCGGATGTTGTCCGCGGCCTTGGCATTGTCCTGGCGGCGGCTGACGAGCGTCTGCACTTCCGGGTTGAAGCTCTGGATGCCGATCTCGAACTGCAGCGCGCCGGGCGGGAATTGCGCGATCGTCGCCTTCAGCGCTTCCGGCAGGTGGTCCGGGACCAGTTCGAAGTGGGCATAGACCGGATCATCGGGATTCGCCGCGATCTTGTCGAGGAAGAACTGCATGATGCGCTGGCTCGTCTTGACGTTCAGGTTGAATGTGCGGTCGACGAATTTGAATAATCGTGCGCCGCGCTGGTACAGCGTCTCCATCTCCGCGAGAAAGGTGTCGATGCCGAATGGCCAGGCCGTCTTGTCCAGCGACGACAGGCAGAACTCGCATTTGAACGGGCAGCCGCGCGACGCTTCCACGTAGAGGGTGCGGTGGGCGATGTCTTCGTCGCTATATAAGGTGTAAGGCAGGGAGATGTCCGCCATCGGGGGCTGCACGCCCGCATGCACCTTCATGATCGGCTTGGGGCCATTAAGGATCTCGCCGCACAGCTTGGGGAAGGTGATGTCGCCCCAGCCGGTGACGACATAGTCGGCCAGGCGCGCGATCTCCTGCTCGTTCGTCTCGTACGAGACTTCCGGCCCGCCCAACACGACCGTCACCTCGGGCGCGACGCGTTTGAGCATTGCGACGGCCTTGGTCGTTTCCTCGACGTTCCATATATAGATGCCGAAGCCGACGATGCGCGGCTTCTTCGCCAGCAGGCGTTCGACGACCTCCACGGTCTTCGCGCCGATGACGAATTCCATCAGGCTCGTCTGTTCCTGGAGCTCGCCCATATTGGCCAGCAGATAGCGCAGCCCGAGCGCAGCGTGGGCGTAGCGGGCATTGAGGGTGGAGAGCAGGATGGTCATGGCGGTGCGGGGAGGACGGCAAAGGATGCATTGTAGCGGGACTTGCGGCCCGTATGCGACGCTGGTATGATTCGGTCCCTCGTCGCAAACGACAGGCCTTCAAACGGTTCTGAACGCTTCGATGGGAATAAAAAGAAGTTGACGAACATCGCGAAACACTGCATAATCTCACTTCTCTGCTGCTGACGAACAAAACGATTCGCAAGCGCAGCAAGGCAGTACCGAATACAGCTC
>NZ_JBKYMO010000394.1:0-5281 GCF_047302915.1 Massilia sp. CT11-108
CGGGGTGAGAGGATTCGAACCTCCGGCCTCTACGTCCCGAACGTAGCGCTCTACCGGGCTAAGCTACACCCCGACTGTTTGAGACTTCGTCACCGAAATCTCGGGAAGGCATTACTATAGTTGCCTCAGTGGTTCCTGTCAACAGCGAAGGAGCATAACTGCAGGAGGCTGTCCTTGTATTCGCTCGGCGGCAGGTCGGCGATCGCGGCGGCGGCGCGGCGTGCCGCGGTCTCCGCTTCGCGGCGCGTGAAGTCCAGCGCACCGCTGCTCGTGACGGCCGCCAGCACCGCGTCGAAATGCGTTTCGTCGCCTTGTTCGATGCAGGTGCGGATCAGTTCGCGCTGCTCGGCCGTGCCGTTTTCCATCACGTAGATCAGCGGCAACGTGGGCTTGCCTTCGCGCAGGTCGTCGCCCACGTTCTTGCCGATTTCCGCGGCGTCGCCCGCGTAGTCGAGCACGTCGTCGATCAGCTGGAACGCGGTGCCCAGCGAGCGGCCGTATTCGCCGGCCGCTTCGATCTGCGCGTCGTTCGCGCCGGCGACGAGGGCGCCCAGTTGCGCGGCCGCTTCGAACAGTTTCGCCGTCTTCGAACGGATCACGCGCAGATAGCTTTCCTGCGTGACGTCCGGATCGTGCATGTTCAGCAGCTGCAGCACTTCGCCTTCCGCGATGACGGTGGTGGCACGCGACAGGATCTCCATGACGCGCATGTTGTCCAGGCCCGTCATCATCTCGAACGAGCGCGAGTACAGGTAGTCGCCGACCAGCACCGACGCGGCGTTGCCGAACATGGCGTTCGCGGTCTGGCGGCCGCGGCGCATCGAGGATTCGTCGACGACGTCGTCGTGCAGCAGGGTGGCGGTGTGGATGAATTCCACGACGGCCGCCAGCTCATGGTGGCCGGCACCCTTGTAGCCGTAGGCGTTCGCCAGCAGCAGCACCAGCACGGGGCGGATCCGCTTGCCGCCGGCACTGATGATGTACTCGGCGATCTGGTTCACCAGCGCGACTTCGGACTGCAACCGCGCGCGGATCACCGTGTTGACGGCCTCCATGTCTGCTGCGATCGTGCGGGTGATGGGGTTCTGTTGTGCGGTTTGGGTGGCGGCGGACAAGGCGGACCTGCTGACGTTGGATGCGGATAGGTTTTGTTGAGTCGCGATTATACGACATGCAAGGAAAAGGCGCCCTTTTTCCCAGTGGCGCCAGAGGGGCTGCCGCGCCACCACAACCGTTTTGACGCTGCGCACCATTCCATGTATAATCCTCTGTTCCCCGAATCCCCGGCTGTTTACCTCGCCAAGACGAGGGGAATATTTCTTAACAATCAATGAGGTTTCAAATCATGTACGCGGTCATAAAAACCGGTGGCAAGCAATACAAAGTTGTCGCTGGCGAAAAACTCAAAGTAGAACAGATACCGGCAGACATTGGTTCCGAACTCACTATCGATCAGGTTCTCGCCGTCGGCGAGGGCGAGAGCATCAAGTTTGGTGCTCCGCTGGTGGAAGGTGCTTCGGTTCGCGTGACTGTTGTTTCGCATGGTCGTCACGACAAAGTGCGTATCTTCAAGATGCGTCGTCGTAAGCACTACCAGAAGCGTCAGGGCCACCGCCAGAACTACACCGAAATCCAAGTGGTTGCGATCAACGGCTAATCGCCGCGCGTACCTTCTTCAGCTAATCAAGGAGCATTTGAAATGGCACACAAAAAAGGCGGCGGCACTACGCGAAACGGCCGTGACTCAGAAAGCAAACGCCTCGGCGTGAAAGTCTACGGCGGCCAGGCGATCAACGCCGGCGGCATCATCGTGCGTCAGCGCGGTACCCAGGTTCGTCCGGGCACCAACGTTGGCCTGGGCAAGGATCACACCCTGTTCGCCCTGGTCGATGGCACGGTCAAGTTCGTCAAGCAAGGCGTCGGTTCGAAGCAGTTCGTGACCGTCGTGGCTGCTGAAGCAGTTGCTGCTTAATTGCGGCGCAGCGGGGCAGGCCGAGTAAAGGCGTGCCCCGCCCGGTAAGGCGTCAAGCCTTGCAATCGATAGGCTCTGCCCTCCGGTAGGGCCTTTTTAATTTTCGGCGTTGTCACCGTTAAGTGCGGAACGTTCCGCGGCCGTTCGTCTATCATGGACGCCTGGTCCGCTTTTAACAGTGACACAGCCTTTCGTTTTGGTGGTCTCATCATGAAGTTTATCGACGAAGCACGCATCGAAGTCATCGCCGGCGACGGCGGCAACGGCTGCGCCTCGTTCCGACGCGAGAAATTCCGCCCGTTCGGCGGTCCGGACGGCGGCGACGGCGGCCGCGGCGGCTCGATCTGGGCGGTCGCCGACCGCAACGTCAACACGCTGGTCGACTTCCGCTTTTCCAAGGTCCACACGGCGCGCAACGGCGAGCCGGGCCGCGGTTCCGATTGCTACGGCAAGGGCGCCGAGGACGTCTACCTGCGCATGCCGGTCGGCACGCTGATCATCGACGACGTCACCGGCGAGATCATCGCCGACCTGACGGAGCACGAACAGACCGAGCTGCTGGCCAAGGGCGGCGAGGGCGGCTGGGGCAACATCCACTTCAAGACGTCGACCAACCGCGCGCCGCGCCAGAAGACGGACGGCAAGGACGGCGAGCGCCGCGAGCTGCGCCTCGAACTGAAGGTGCTGGCCGACGTGGGCCTGCTCGGCATGCCGAACGCGGGTAAATCGACGTTCATCACGGCCGTGTCGAACGCGCGCCCGAAGATCGCGGACTATCCGTTCACCACGCTGCATCCGAACCTCGGCGTCGTGCGCGTGTCGCATGCGAAGAGCTTCGTCATCGCCGACATCCCGGGCCTGATCGAAGGCGCGGCGGAAGGCGCCGGCCTCGGTCACCAGTTCCTGCGCCACCTGAGCCGCACGGGCCTGCTGCTGCACATCGTCGACCTCGCCCCGATGGACGGCAAGACCGATCCGGTCAAGGAAGCCAAGGCGCTCGTGAAGGAACTCGAGAAGTACGACGAGGAACTGCTCAACAAGCCGCGCTGGCTCGTGCTGAACAAACTGGACGTCGTGCCGGAAGAAGAACGCAAGAAGGTCGTCAAGGACTTCGTCAAGCGCATGGGGTTCAAGGGCCCCGTGTTCGAGATCTCGGCGCTGAACCGCGAAGGCTGCGAAGACCTCGTGCACGCGATCTACAAGTATCTCGAAGAGACGCGCCACAGCGCGCAGCGCTCGGAAGAGACGCAGATGACCGAGGAAGCGCGCGGCATTTCGTCGATCGATCCGGACGATCCGCGCTTCAAGATCCTCGAAGATTAAGTCGTTGGCAGTCACCTTCGCCCCGACCGCAAGCAGCACCTGGCGCGCGCGCCTGCGCGGCCAGCTGCTGTCGGTCGCGGCGTCCGCGCATTCGCTGGCCGCGCTCGCGGCCCTGCTGGATCCGGACCGCGTGGCGGATGCGATGGGACTGTTCCCCGTGGGCGTGAATGGCTACAGCCAGTTCTTCGCCCTCTACGTCGGAGTGCGCCTCGCCACCGCGGGGCTGGCTCTGCTGGCGGCCAGGCAGGGCGACCAGCCCATCCTCGGCGACCTCGCAGCATTGTTCATCCTGGCGCAGCCGGTCGGCCGTCTCGTCGCGGCCTTCGCGATCGGCCTGCCCCAGGGCTTATTGTTCGTCGTCAGCGGGATCGAGCTGGCGGTCGGCCTGGCGCTGATCGGCCTGCGCCCGCAAGGACGCTTCCTGTCAATTCGACCGTCGCCATGAAATCCGTCCTCCAGTCTTCCAGCCGCATCATCGTCAAAGTCGGCTCCTCGCTCGTCACCAACGAAGGCCGCGGCCTCGATCACGAAGCGATCGCGCGCTGGGCCGCGCAGATCTCGTCGCTCCGTTCGCTCGGCAAGGAAGTCGTCCTCGTGTCCTCGGGCGCCATCGCCGAAGGCATGCTGCGCCTGGGCTTCACGTCGCGCCCGACCGACATCCACGAGCTGCAGGCCTGCGCCGCGTGCGGCCAGATGGGCCTCGCGCAAATCTACGAGACGAGCTTCCGCAGCCACGGCGTGAAGACGGCGCAGGTGCTGCTCACGCACGCCGACCTCGCGGACCGCGAACGCTACCTGAACGCGCGCTCCACGCTGACCACCCTGCTGGGGCTGGGCGTCGTCCCGATCATCAACGAGAACGACACCGTCGTCACGGACGAGATCAAGTTCGGCGACAACGACACGCTGGGCGCGCTCGTCGCCAACCTGATCGAGGCGGATGCCCTCGTGATCCTGACCGACCAGAAGGGCCTGTACTCGGCCGACCCGCGCAAGGATCCGTCCGCGCGTTTGATCGAAGAAGCGCAGGCGGGCGACACGTCGCTGGAAGCGATGGCCGGCGGCGCCGGCAGCAGCATCGGCCGCGGCGGCATGCTGACGAAGGTGTTGGCCGCCAAGCGCGCCGCCCGTTCCGGTGCGCACACGGTGATCGCGTGGGGCCGCGAAGACAACGTCCTGACGCGCCTCGCGCACGGCGACGCGATCGGCACGCAGCTGACGGCACCGACCGCGCGCCTGACCGCGCGCCGCCAGTGGATGATCGACCACCTGCACACGGCCGGCCAGCTCGTGCTGGACGCGGGCGCGGTGCAGAAGCTCGTGAAGGAAGGGAAGTCGCTGCTGCCGATCGGCGTGACGGCCGTGCGGGGCGAATTCGGCCGCGGCGCCCTCGTGGGCTGCGTGGACGCAGCGGGCACCGAGATCGCGCGCGGCCTCACCAACTACACGAGCGGCGAAGTCAAACGCATCATGCGTCACTCGTCCGGCGAGATCGAGGGCATCCTCGGCTACGTCGAGGCGCCCGAGCTGGTGCACCGCGACAATCTGGTCCTGATCTGATTCTCTCCGGGCCGGCGCGTAGAGTGGGCACCCCGTGCCCACGCGTGACGTTTGCGGTTTGTTGGCGTTACGCGTGGGCGGAGGGCCGCCCACCCTACCAGACCATCCACAGCAGGTATACGCCGCCGATCGCGCAGGCCGTGTAAGCGCGAAGCATCATGTGATCTTCCTTTCAAGCTGGATCGTGGCACACCACGCACAGCTTGTTGCCGTCGGGGTCGCGCACGTAGGCCCCGTAATAGTGCTCGTGGTAGTCGGGGCGCAGGCCCGGCGCACCGTCGCCGCGGCCGCCGTGCGCCAGCGCGATCTCGTAAGCCGCATCGACGGCCGCGCGGTCGGGCGCGAGCAGGGCCGTCCAGTCTATTATAAACAAAAACGACCCCACCAAACGGAGCAAAAAATGGGTTTGCGGGGTTGGGTTGAAAA
>NZ_JBKYMO010000395.1:0-5277 GCF_047302915.1 Massilia sp. CT11-108
AGTGTGAAAGTAGGTTATCGTCAGGCTAGTTATATGCAGAAGCCCGTTCAGTTGATACTGAGCGGGCTTTTTGCTTTTCGGCGCCTCGAAAACGGATATTTGAATCGGAAAAAACGAAACCTGACAAGCTTGTGTTCCAACAGTTGTAGCAAAAGCGAAAACCGCTAGCATCGATAGCCCGATTCGCGTTCTACGTTCAAGGAGCACTATGCACTTCCATCGTGTTTTTCCTGCGATCGCCCTGGGCGCCATTTTCACCGCCTGCAGCCATCACGACAGCGACATTTCGCCTTCCACGTCCGCACCGCCGCCCCAGTTCAGCGCCGACATCATCCGCACGACCCACGGCATCGTCCACGTCAAGGCGGCCGATTTCCGTAGCCTGGGCTATGGCCTCGCGTATGCCTACGCGCAGGACAACCTGTGCATGTTTGCCGATTCCTTATTGACCGTACGTGGCGAGCGTTCGCTGTATTTCGGCGGCGAAGCCCGTGCCACGGCCCGCAAGGGCGATGAATACGGCGCCGCCAGCGGATTCATGGACCTGAAAAACGAAGACAGCGATTTCTTCTTCAAGGGCTATCTCGACGTCGACCAGCTGCGCGCCAGTTATACCGCCGGCGCAAAGGAGCCGCGTGATCTGCTCGAAGGCTATGTGGCCGGCTACAACCGCTACCTGAAGGATCATGCCGGCAATTATCCGGCCGCGTGCAAGGACGCGAAGTGGGTCAAGCCGATGACGGTCGAGGATATGTACCTGGTCCTGGCCGAGAAAGCGCTGCACGCCTCGGGCGAAGTGTTCGCGAAGGAGGTCGTTGCGGGCGCCCGCGATGCGACCGCGATGGTGGCGGTGGCTACAAAGTCGCCACGGCGCAAGCTCGACCCCGTGTTCCTGCTCGCCCGCCTGGACAAAGTCGTGCACCAGGGCTTCGGCAGCAATGCGCTGGCCGTCGGCAAGGACTTGTCCGCGAGCGGCCGCGGCCTCCTGCTCGGCAATCCCCACTTCCCCTGGACGAGTACCGACCGCTTCTACCAGGCCCATCTCACCGTGCCCGGCCGCTATGACGCGATGGGTGTCGTGCTGGGTGGCTTGCCGGTCGTTGTCATCGGGTTCAACAAGGATGTCGCGTGGTCGCACACCGTCACGGCCGCCACGCACTTCACGACGTTTAAACTGGCACTCGATGCGGGCGATTCGACGGGCACGACCTATCTGATCGACGGCGAGAAGAACAAGATGACGTCGAAGACAGTATCCGTCGACATCCTCATGGCGGACGGCACGACGGCGAAGCGCACCAAGACCTTTTACTTCAGCAAGCAGGGCGCCGTCATCGTGAAACCGGAGGCGGGGCTGACGTGGAGCAGCACGACGGCCTAATGTCCTTGCGGACCCAAACCGCGGCAATACCCGCATGCTCGAACAATGGCTGGGCATCGGCACCGCGACGAGCGTGCAGACGCTCAAATCGTCGCTGGACACCGTCGTCGGCCTGCCGTGGGTGAACACGGTCGCGGCCGACCGCGCCGGCAATGCGTTGTATGCGGACGCAAGCGTCGTCCCGCGCGTCACGACGGACAAGTTCGTGGGCAATTGCCTGCTCCTGCCGGCCCTCGTGTTGTTCGACGGTTCGCGCAGTGCGTGCGGCTGGGGCCAGGATGCCAATGCGCCTGCCGGCATTTTCTCGCCGGCCAATGCCCCATCGATGCTGCGCACGGACTACGTGGGCAATTCGAACGACAGCTACTGGCTGACCAACGCCCGATCCCTGCTGACGGGCCCGGCGCCGCTGGGCTATTCGCCGCTGTACGGCAAGACGGGTGTCGAGCAGCGCCTGCGCACGCGCATCGGCTTCATCCAGTTCGAAGAGTTGGCGCAACAGGGACATCAATTCCAGCTGTCCGACCTGCAGACGCTCGTGTTCGCCGACCGCATCTACGCTGCCGAGCTCGTGCTGCCGGACCTGCTGGCGGCCTGCCCAACGAACGATGCGACCCTCGTCCAGGCCTGCACGGTGCTCGCTGCGTGGGACCGTCACGCGAACCTCGACAGCCGGGGCGCCGTCCTGTTCCGCGAATTCTGGACCGCGGCCTCGCAGATCCCCAACAAGTGGAAGGTGCCGCTCGACCCGGCCGACCCCGTCCACACGCCCAATGGTGTCGCGCCCGCCGCGCTGCCCGCGATGTTCGCCGCGCTGAAGACGGCGGCGCAGACCTTGCAATCGCTGAACATCCCGCTCGACGCGAAGCTGGGCGATTACCAGGGCGAGACGCGCAACGGCGCGCGCACGCCCTTGCATGGCGGCGTGGGCGACGTCGACGGTTCGTACAACTCGCTGCGGATGAGCACCGGCCTCACGACCACCGGCTACAACAACGTCTATTGGGGCACGAGCTATGTGCAGACGGTGACGTTCGACGATGCCGGCCCGGTCGCCCAGGCGATGCTCGTCTATGGCCAGTCGACGGACCCGAAGTCGCCGTACTATGCGGACCAGTTGCCGCTGTACTCGCGCAAGGAATGGCCGACGCTGCCGTTCACGGACGCCGGCATCAATGCGGATCCGAACCGCAAGACCACAACGCTGACCGAGTAACCCGCGTCAGGCTTGCGACAGCGGCGCCGGATCCTGCGCCACGGCTGTCGCTGTCTTGCCCTGCGTGATGCTTGCGCCATCGCCGCGGCGCAGGCGCGCGAAGACGAGGGACGACAGCATCGTCATGACGGCCAGCGTGATGAACGCGTGGTGCAGCGCCTTGGTGACCATCACCTGGTCCGTCTGCGGCACGCGGCCCAGGAACCACGCCGTCACGATCGAACCGGCGGCGAGGCCGAAGCTCATCGACAGCTGTTGGAATGACGAGGCGATCGTGCTGGCCATGCTGGAGTCTTTCGATTCCACGTCGGCATACGCGAGCGTGTTCATGCTCGAGAATTGCAGCGAATTGAAAAAGCCCTGCAGCAAGCCGATGCCCGCGATGGCGTACCACGGCGTGGACGGCCCAACGAGCGAGAACAGGCCGATCGTCAGGCCGATGCAGATCGTGTTGAACATGAGCACCTGACGGTAGCCGAAGCGGGCGAGGACTTTAGGCGCGATGAGCTTCATGCCCATCGCGGCGGCGGCTGTCGGCATCATCAAGAGGCCCGACTGCCACGGCGCGAGCTTGAGGCCCAGCTGGTACAGCAGCGGCAGCAGGAAGGGCAGGCCGCCGATGCCCAGGCGCGTGATGAAGCCGCCCAGCACCGAGATGCGGAACGTGCGCACCTTGAACAACGCCAGGCGCAGCAGAGGGAACTGGGCTTCGTTCGCGTGCCAGGCATACGCGGCCAGCAGGGAGATCGATAGCGCCAGCATCAGGCCGGCCGTCATGGGGTCGAGCGTGTGCTCGCCGAACACTTCCAGCAGCCAGGACAGGATCGCCGTGCCGGAGCTGAACAGGATCAGCCCGATCACGTCCAGCGGACGCGGCTCGGCGCCGTGGTAATCCGGCATATGGCGCCAGACGAGGTATAGCGCGAGCAGGCCGACGGGCACGTTGACGAAGAAAATAAAGCGCCAGGAAACCCAGTGCACGATCAGGCCGCCGACGGTCGGGCCCAGCAACGGGCCGATCAGCGCCGGCAGGATCACGAAGTTCATCGCGCCCAGCAACTCGTTCTTGGGAAACGTGCGGATGATCGACAGGCGCCCGACCGGCATCATCATCGCGCCGCCGAGGCCCTGCAACAGGCGGGCCGCGACCATCATCGGGGCGTTCAGCGACAGGCCGCACAGCACGGACGCCACCGTGAAGATCGCGATCGCCGTGAAGAACACGCGGCGAGTGCCGAACCGGTCGGCCATCCACCCGCTCACCGGAATGCCCACGGCCAGGCTGAGGATGTAACTCGTGACGACGGATTTGAGACTGAGCGGTGTGACCTGCAGGCTGGCCGCGATGCTGGGGACGGCGGTGTTGACGATGGTGGCGTCGAGCTGCTCCATGAACAGCGCAGTCGCCACCAGCCACGGCAGATAGCGTTTGATGGTGTCGGTATCGGTCATCGGATGGATTCTCACACAAATCCGATAACCGGGTCGCAACCGGGGTCAGAGCCCGATTTTGGGCAATTGCTTAAATTCGGGCTCTGACCCCGGTTTGATCTTAATAGTGGTACGCCGCCTTCAGCAGCAGCAGGTTCACACCGCCGTTCGGTTTCTTGATGCCGCCGTTCGAGTAGTGTTGCAGGCGCGCGCCCAGTTCCCATTTGTTGGCGAAGACATAGCCCACGCCCACGTGGTCGGCGAATTCGAACGCGGTCGACAGCTGGCGGTGCGTGTTGCGGTAGACGCTCGAGAAGACCGCGGCGCCGATGCCGGCGTCGGCGTAGAAGCCCAGCTTGTTGTCGGCTTCCCAGCGGAACACCGGCGTGATGCCGACGACGGCCAGGTCCTTCGTGTTGCCCTGCTGGTCGAGCCACTGGTTGGCGCGCCAGTAGGCCACGTTCGCGTCCCAATAGCCGTTCAGGTGGTAGCCGCTGGTCGGCAGCCAGGATTTGTTCCAGTCTTTCTGGACCGCGAGACGGACGACTTGCACGTGTTCGCCGCCGCCGACTTCCACCGACGAGGAATCGAAATAACCGTCGGCGGCATGGGCCGCCGTCGCGGCCGACAACGCGGCCACGGCCGCCAGGGAACGCATCATTTTTTTCATGGAGAACATTGCCTTTGCTGTGAATGAGAGCCGTGCAAGCAAAATGGTCACGGCCAAACCGCTATTGTAGCGAGGTCGTTGAAAGGACGTAGTCGACCTATCAATTGTTAAAATGCGGACAATGAATCATCGAGAGGAAGCAATGACGTTACCGACTGTGGCATTTCTCGGCATCGGCCTGATGGGCAAACCGATGGCGACCCGGCTGGCGCAGGCCGGCTATCCCCTGCGCGTGTGGAACCGTACGGCCGCCAAGGCCGAGGCACTGCGCGACACCGGGGCCGAACCGCAGGCCGACCTGATGGATGCCGTGCGCGGTGCCGACATCGTGATCTCGATCCTGGAAGCGGGCCCGGTCGTCGGCCAGGTCATCGACGATGCCCTGCCGGCACTCGCGCACAACACGTTGTGGATCGACATGAGCTCCACGCGCCAGGACGAAGCCGTGAATTTTGCCGCCCGCCTGCGCCAGGCCGGCTGCCGCTTCGTCGATGCGCCCGTGTCCGGCGGCGTGGGCGGCGCGGAAGCGGGGCAACTCGCGATCATGGCCGGCGCCGATGCGGCCGACTACGCCCAGGC
>NZ_JBKYMO010000396.1:0-5233 GCF_047302915.1 Massilia sp. CT11-108
GACCTTGGTCCACGGGCCGCCGCGGTTGCGCTGGGCGTCCAGGACGCTCTGGTAGACGGCGCTCTCGGTGCGCATCAAATTCGGGGTCAGAGCACATTTCGGCGCCACTTCGGGGTCAGAGCACTTTTTTGGACAATAGTTCTCAAGCACGAGTTTGCTTTGGCGCTGCAGTGAGCGCATGCGAGACGAGGTTGCATCGGCCCGCGTAGCGCGTCAAAAAAGAATGTGCTCTGACCCCGAATTTTCAGGAAAACGTGCTCTGACCCCGAATTGGGGTAATTTTATTAGGGCTATTTTTGCTCGCGTACGGGAATCGGCGCCGCGCACAGGTCGAGATGACCGGCCGTGACCTTGGTCCACGGGCCGCCGCGGTTGCGCTGGGCGTCCAGGACGCTCTGGTAGACGGCGCTCTCGGTGCGCATCACTTCGAAACGGCTGCGCTGGTCCGCCGGGACGTCGGCCGCCACCTTAACCGATGCGATCGGCACGTTCATCTCCGGCTTGTCGTAGAACCCCATCGGCGCGGGGCCGCGCGGCAGGGCGGATAGTTGCGGCATGCCGGAGATCACGCGGCCCACCACCGTGATGTTGCGGTCGAGGTGGCGCGCCGGACCGATGACGGCATACAGCGCCGTGCCGCCGCCGCTGTCGGCATCGTTGTCGCGGCCCACGCCGACCATGCCGTAACAGTGCGCCAGCCAGGTTTCGCCCGTCTTCGGATCGCGGCCAACGGGAAAGCCGTTCGAATGGCCGACCTGGGGCGCGTAGCCGTCGACGTCCTTCATGCGCGTGAAATGGGTGTCGTTCCTGAGGGGGACCGTAAATTCCGCCTTCAGCGTTTTTTGCGCACCTTTTACCGGACGGGCGTTGTCGTTGTCTTCATTCGGATCGGCCCATTGCACGACCCAGTTGTCCTGCACGCGCACGACGGCCAGCCCGTCGAAATAATGCTCGCGCACGAGCGCCTTGATGTTCTTCACGTGGTTCGGCGCGAACGTCGGCGCCAGTTCGATGACGACGCGGCCGAACGGGAGTTCCATGTACAGCGTGTTGTCCGGGTCGAGGGGCCGCCAGTCGGACGGTTTCGATGCCTTGACGATGTCGGCGACGCCGGGCTTCGGCGGGAGTTCCCTGGCGCCGGCCGTCGCCGCGAAGAGGGTGCAGGTGGCGGCGAGAATCGTGTGCCGGAAGGGGAAATAGGCCTTCTTCAATGTCGTCTCCTTGCCGCTTGTGGCGGGCCGGGGTCGTGGGTGGTGTGATGACAATTGTAATCTGTAAAATAATAGAATTAAAACATTTTGCCGATGAAGAAAATTCGCGGTGAAGATGAGCCGGCGGCCATTTTCGGCGTCGGACTGATGGTATGATTCGGCGCTACCATTTAGGAAAATTATGGATCTGATGCAATTCTTCGACATGATTCTTCATGTCGATAAGACCCTGGGAACATTGCTGGCGCAATACGGGGTGTATGTGTATGCCGTGCTGTTCGCCATCGTGTTCTGCGAAACCGGCCTCGTGGTTCTGTTCTTCTTCCCCGGTGATACCCTCCTGTTCATTGCCGGCGCCTTCTGCGCCACCGGCGAGATGAGTTATGCCTTGCTGACGCTCCTGTTGATCGTGGCGGCGGTGACGGGCAATACCCTCAACTATTACATCGGCGGGGCGATCGGGCATCGCGTGTTCACGCACGATTACCGCTGGCTGAACAAGGACGCCCTGCACCGCACCCACGAATTCTTCGAACGCCATGGCGGCAAGACGATCATCCTGGCCCGCTTCGTGCCCGTCGTGCGCACGTTCGCACCGTTCGTCGCGGGCATCTCGGACATGACCCATGCCCGCTTCCAGATGTACAACGTCACGGGCGCCGTGGCCTGGGTGGTCAGCCTGGTGACCGGCGGTTACTTCTTCGGCAATATCCCGGTGATCCGCGATCACCTGACGATCATCGTGCTGGTGGGTGTCGGCGCGGCCGTCGTGCCGCTGGCGCTGGGCGGGCTGTACAAGGTCGGACGGCGCATGATGAGCCGCTGAAGCCCGACAATGCGATCACATGAAACGCGCCGCATGACGGCGCGTTTTTTATTTGCGGCCGCTATTGATGCACGGAATTGTTCCTCAGGCTCAAGTTTACTGTCGGTCACGCCGATAAGGCAGGGGAGAGTAACACTACTGGATTCCCATGCGTACCCTGATCGCCCTGTTCGCTTGCAGCTGCGTCGCCCTGAGCGCAAGCGCCGCGAACGATCCCGCCGCCGCAGCGGCAGCCAGGCTGGCGGCTTCCGTGTCCCGTCCGGCCTCTGCCATGGTGCCGGCCGCGACGAAAAAGGCCGAGCCCGTCGAAAAGAAGGCCGAACCGAAAGCCGAACCGGCCGCGAGCGCCGGCTCGGCCAGCGAGGAAGATGCCGAGGTCGAGCTGTCGGCCAAGATTGCCCAGCGCCTGGCCGCGCTGCGCGAGCGCCAGCAGGCCCGCGCGACGGCCGCTGCGCGCGCGAAAAAACTCGCCGATGCGAAGCGCAGGCACGAGGAGCAGGTCGCCGCCGCGCCGAAGCACGGCACCGTGTGGTCGTATGAGGGCGAGCTGGGCCCGGCGAACTGGTCGAAGATCAATGTCGACTGGGCCAAGTGCGGCACCGGCAACCGCCAGTCGCCGATCGACTTGCGCGACGGCATCAAGGTCAATCTCGAACAGATCAGCTTCGATTACCACCCGTCGTCGTTCAGCGAGGTCAACAATGGCCACACGATCCAGGTGACGGTGGGCGGCGGCAATTTCATCACGGTCGGCAACACCGTGTACGAATTACAGCAATTTCACTTCCACCGTCCGTCGGAAGAAAAGATCAATGGCAAGGGCACGGAGATGGTCATCCACCTCGTGCACAAGAGCGCCGAAGGCAAGATCGCGATCATCGCCGTGCTCCTGGAGCGCGGCCAGCCGCACCGCCTGATGCAGACGATCTGGGACAACCTGCCGCTGGAAAAATTCGACACCGTCTCGCCCTCGATCGTGATCGACCCGACCGACGCGCTGCCGGAGCGGCGCGAGTATTTCACCTACATGGGCTCGCTGACGGAACCGCCGTGCACGGAAGGCGTGCTGTGGATGGTGTTCAAGCAGCCGATGCAGGCGTCGCCGGCGCAGATGGCCCTGTTCTCGCGCCTGTATCCGCTGAACGCGCGGCCGGTCCAGTCGACTGCGGGCCGCTTGATCAAGGAATCGAACTGAGCGCTTGCGTGCTCAACGCCAGCGGCGTCCACCGCCACGGTGCCCATGCCAGCCACGGCCGCCACGATCGTATTCGTGATAGCTGAAGTCGAGCGAGACGGGCGGTCCGACATACGCGGGGCCGTAGCCGCCTGGATAATAGGGCGCGTCATAGGCCGCATAAGGCGGCGCATAGACGGCGCAGCCAGACAGGGCGGACCCCGCCGCCAGCACGAGTGCCAGCCGTTTCACCAATGTACTCATTGCGTCTCCTCCTTGCGTGTCCTCCCATGCTCGTAGCATGTAGTTTAGGCCGCATGGCGAGGCGCACAGCGCATTTTTTGCTACAAAATGAAACGCCGGCACATGCCGGCGTTGTCGTTCATCCTGCCTGGACGACGGCCCGGTACGTCCCGCGCCAGATCCCGCCCGGCTCCAGTTGCTGCGGTCGGACGGCCGCATCCCCCAGCAAGGCAGGTTCGATGCAGACGAAGCGGCGGTATTCCTCGTCTTCCATGTCGGACAGCGCCGCCGCGTCGGCCGCGCCCGGGTTCCACACGACGGCGTCGTTGAAGCCCGTCTGCTCCAGCGTCACCTTGTCCGCGCCCGTGTCGAACGTGATCGCGCCGGCGATGCGTTCGAACACCTGGTCGAGCTTGTCGGTGATGGCGAGCGTCTCCGCCTGCACGCCGTCGATGCGCACGGCTTCCACGTCTTCGACGAGGTGGTACGTGTGCAGCGCGGCGGCGAACGGGAAGGTCTGCGTGCCGGTGTTGCGCACGTCGAGCGACATGTCCAGTTGCGCGCCGCGCACGGCCACGCGCAGCAGCAGTTCGAAGGCGTAGGGCCAGGCGGCTGCGAGCTGCTGGGGCAGATCGCCCTGGTTCAGCGCCAGCACCGCGAACGCGGCACCATCCGCTTCGCCCTGGTCGAGGACGCGCCAGGTCGCGACGCGCGCGAAGCCGTGGCGCAGGCCGGTGCCGCGTTCGGCGAATTGGGGAAAGATGACGGGCACGCCGCCGCGGATCGCCTTCTGGCCGTCCAGCGCGGACAGGCTGCTCATGAACAGGCGTTCCTGCGCGGGCCCGCCGGCCGTGGTGACGGCTTTCCACGACACCAGGTGGGCGCCGTACAACGTGATGGTCGCCTCGGCGCCGTCCGGCGCGCGAAGTTGCAGGGCGGGCAATTGCCCGAAGTTGATGGTCGTTGCGCTCACGAGAATCCTCCTCAGGGGGACGCCCGCGGGCGTCCCATTAAGTCATGCGGCTCTTTGCCAGCGGCGGATTGTACGCGAAGTAGCGCTTGATGCCTTTCGTGATCGCGTCGGCCAGTTGGTTCTGGTAGGCATCATCCTTCAGCCGCGCTTCCTCTTCCGGGTTGGAGATGAATGCGGTCTCGACGAGGATCGAGGGGATGTCCGGCGCCTTCAGCACGGCAAAACCGGCCTGTTCGACGACGCCGCGGTGCAGGCGGTTGATGCCGCCGATTTCCGTCAGCACGGCCTTGCCGAGCTTCATGCTGTCGTTGATCTGGGCCGTCTGCGACAGGTCCATCAGCACGCTCGCCAGCTGCCTGTCGTGGCTGGCGAGATTCACGCCGCCGATCAGGTCGGCCTTGTTCTGGTCGGCCGCCAGCCAGCGCGCCGCGCTCGAGCTGGCGCCTTTTTCCGACAGCACGAACACGGACGAGCCGCGCGCCGTCGGTTCGACGAACGCGTCGGCGTGGATCGACACGAACAGGTCGGCCTGCACCTTCCGCGCCTTTTCCACGCGCTGGCCGAGGGGGACGAAAAAGTCGGCGTCGCGCGTCAGCATCACGCGCGTGTTCGGCAAGTCTTCCAGCTTGGCCTTCAGGCGCTTCGCCACCGCGAGCACGATGTCCTTCTCGTGCACGCCCGTGGTACCGGTCGCGCCGGGATCCTCGCCGCCGTGGCCGGGGTCGAGCGCAATGGTGACCATGCGCGCCACCTTCTGTCCCGGGGCGGCCTTGGCGGGCCCGTGCGGCTGGGCCGGTTGCGGCGTC
>NZ_JBKYMO010000397.1:0-5210 GCF_047302915.1 Massilia sp. CT11-108
GCTTGCCGCCGTGCGCTTCGAACGCCGCCGGCGCCGTCCATGAGACGAGCTTCGCATCCTGCTGCGTCTTGATCTGGGCGATGGCGACCGAGATGCCCGGCAGGCTGGTGCCCGCATTGAGGTCGGCGCCCAACGGCTGCACGGCCGTGCCGCTGGCGATCCGCAGCGGGAAGCTCGCGCGGTCCGCCTGGCCGTATACGGGGTACGTGTCGGACGCGCTGCAGCCGCCGGCCGGATACGTCGCATCCAGCGTGCCGATGTGCGAACGCTCGCGCCGTTTCAGGCCGTAGCCGTACGCGAACAGCGGCGCATAGCCGGCGTCGCCCACGTTCAGCGGCGTCTGGCACACGGATTTCGGCCACGAGAACGACAGCTTGCCGCGGAATTCATGGGGCTTCGCGCCCTTGCCCGCGACGAGCAGGTCCGAGACGCCCTTGCCTTCCGTGCCCGGCAGCCAGGCGGCGATGAACGTGTCCGACAGGTTCAGCAAGTCGTTCACCCACAGCGGGCGGCCGGACAGGAACACGGTCACCACGGGCTTGCCCTTGCCGTGTACCTTCTGCAGCACGGCGAGGTCTTCCGGATAGCGGCTCGAATGGCGCAGCGTGCCCGAGGGGACGATGTCGCCGTCGCCTTCCGCATACGGCGCCTCGCCGATCACGGCGACGACGGCGTCGAACCTGGCCGGATCCACGCCGGCGGCGTCCGCGCTGTACGTGACGTTGCTGCCCGCCGCCTTCAGCCCCGCGAGGATCGTCTCGGCCTTCGGGAAATCGGCATTCGTGTTCGCCGTGCCCTGCCACGTCAGCGCCCAGCCGCCGGTCTGGTTGGCCATGCTGTCGGCCGCCTTGCCGACGACGAGGATGCGTTTGTTCGTGGCCAGCGGCAGTGCCGGTCCTTCGTTCTTCAGCAGCACGAGCGATTCGCGCACGGCGCGGCGGCCCAGGTCCTTCGCGAGCAGCGCGTCGTCCTTGCCGGCCCAGGTGGATTGCGACGGGCGCTTGCCGAACACGCCGGCGCGCAGCTTCACGCGCACGATGCGGCCGACGGCGTCGTCGATGCGCGCCATCGGGATGCGGCCCGCCTCGACGTCCCTGATCGTATTGGAAATAAAAGCCTTCCAGTCGTTCGGCACCATGACCATGTCGATGCCCGCGTTGATGGCCTGGGCGCAGCTGTCGTTGCGGCAGCCCGGCACTTCGCCGTGGCCGTTCCAGTCCGTGACGACGAAGCCGTCGAAGCCCATCCTGTCTTTCAGGATATCGGTGAGCATATAGTGGCTGCCGTGCACCTTGCCGTAGTCCTTGCCGGCCGCGACGTCGTTCCACGAATTGAACGAGGCCATGACGGTCTGCGCGCCCGCCTCGATGCCGGCGTAATAGCCCTGCGCGTGGATGTTCATCATGTCGCGCTCGCTGACTTTCGCGACGCCCATGTTGATGCCGAACTCCGTGCCGCCGTCGGCCATGTAGTGCTTGATGCTGGCGATGACGTTCGCGTCGTCCCTCAGCGCGCCCTGCAGGCCCGCCACGTATGGACCGGACAGGCGTCGCACCAGTTGCGGGTCTTCCGAAAAGCTTTCGTACGTCCGGCCCCAGCGGTCGTCGCGCACGACGGCGACGGTCGGGCCGAACACCCATGCGATGCCCGTCGCGCGCACGGCCTTGCCGGTCGCGGCGCCGATGGCTTGCACCAGTTCGGGGTCGCGCGCGGCGCCGAGGCCGATATTGTGAGGGAACATGGTGGCGCCGTAGACGTTGTTGTGGCCATGGACGGCGTCCGTGCCCCAGATCATCGGGACCTTGACCGCCATGTCCGTCGCCATCGAGGCGTCGTAGAACGCGTCGGCCAGCTTCAGCCACTCGCCAGCGCTGGCGTGCTTGTCGTTGTGCGGCCAGCTGCCGCCGCCGTTCAGCACGGAGCCGAGATCGTACGTGCGCACGTCGTCCGGCGTCACGGCCTTCAGTTCGGCCTGCGTCATCTGGCCGATCTTTTGCGCGAGCGTCATGTGGCCGACGATCTCGCGCACGCGCGCCTCGAGGGCGGCGTCGGGCGCGATCGCGCTCTTCAGGTGCGGCCAGGCCGTGATCTGCGGCGCGGCCGTTGCACAGAACGCGGCGGCGGCCAGCGCGGACGCGACGGCGAGCCGGATGTGGCTGGGGCGATGGGTGGTCATGCGGGGTCTCCAGGGGTCATTCGTTATCGTGGGCGGCCGATTGGAAACGATTCCAATCGACCCAGCAGATATTGACGGCAAACGCCCGCGCTGTCAATCATCCGCTCGCGTTCACGCCCCGTGCAGGAACCGGCGATACCATTTCGCGCTGTCCTTCAGCCGGCGTTCCTGCGTCGCGTAATCCACGTGCACGAGGCCGAAACGGCGCAGATAGCCTTCCGCCCACTCGAAATTGTCCAGCAGGCTCCACGCGAAATAGCCTTTCACGGGGACGCCATCGGCCACGGCCTGGCGCAGCGCGGCCAGGTGGCGCATCAGGTAGCGCCGGCGTTCGACGTCGCGCACGGCGCCGTCGCCCGCCACCACGTCGTCGTAGCACGAGCCGTTTTCCGTCACGTACAGCGGGCCGGGACGGTAGTCGCGGTCGACCCGGGCCAGCAGTTCGGACAGTCCCTGCGGCGCCACGGGCCAGCCCATCGCCGTGATCTCCCCTTGCGCCGGCAGGATGCGGGCGCCGAGCGGGCCGTGGTCCGGATCGTGCGCCACCGTCTCCGGGAAGTAGTAGTTCACGCCGAGGAAGTCGGTCGGCACGGCGCATGCCAGCCCTCGTAATTGCCGATGATGGCCGTGCACCACGGCTCGTTGTGCGTGATCCAGTGGCCCACGCGGTCGCCGAGGCGGCGCGTCACTGCGTCGGCCATGTCGACGAACGCGTCGACCGTGTCGCGCGACGCCCAGCCGCCGCGGTCCTGCAGCCATTGCGGCAGGTCCCAGTGGTACAGCGTGGCCCACGGCTGCAGGCCGCGCTCCAGCATGCCGTCGACGAGGCGGTCGTAGAAATCGAGGCCCTTCGCATTCGGCTTTTCACTCACCCCGTCGCAGATGCGCGGCCAGGCGATCGAGAAGCGGTACGCGTTCAGGCCGAGGTCGCGGCCGATGTCGAGGTCGACCGGCCAGCGGTGGTAATGGTCGCACGCGACCTCGCCCGAGGAACCGTCGCGGATCTTGCCCGGCGTCGCGGCGAAGCGGTCCCAGATCGATTCGACCCGGCCGTCGACGCTGCCGGCGCCCTCGATCTGGTACGACGACGTGGCGCAGCCCCACAGGAAATCGGAGCCGAAGTCGGCGCGCTGCGGCGCCTGCGGTTCGGGGCCGTCGGCGCCCGGGAAGAAATCGTAGGTGGTCATCGTAGTCTTTGTCGTTATGATTGGAAAGCTTTCCAGCGGCGCCGCGAAAAAAGGCGCGCATGCGGCGGCGCGCCGGATCAGGAAGTCGGGTCAGGCCGCCTTTCGCTTCGCGCCCGGGGCCTTGGCCAGCGAGGCGCGCAACGTCACGCTGACGGGGAATTCGCGCGTGACGGGACGGCGCATGTCGTAGCACAGGTTCAGCAAAGCGTTGATGCCGTTCTGCGTCATCTCGCGCCACGGCATGTGCACGGACGTGAGGCGCGGCGCCGAGAAGGCGGCGCTCGGCGTGTCGTCGTACCCCAGCACGGACAGGTCGTGCGGCACGCGGATGCCCGCCTCCTGGAAGTACGACAGCGCGCCCACGGCCATCTCGTCGTTCGCGCAGAACAGCGCCGTGCACGGGTAGCCGGAATCGAGCAGCTGCTTGGCCGCGGCCCAGCCGCCGGCCGGCGAAAAGTCGCTCTCCAGGCGCCAGATCTTCGCGGGGTCGATGCCATTGTCGCGCAGCTCGCTCATGAAGCCGTCGATGCGGGCGCGGTTGTCCTCGAGCTGGCGCGGGCCTTCGACGACGGCGATCTTGCGGTGCTTGTGGTCCAGCAGCGCGCGCGCCGCGAGGCGGCCGCCCAGCGCGTGGTCGACGGTGAAGCACTGGCCGGGCATGGAATCGAAGCTGTGGTTCAGCGCAACGAGCTGGCCGGACTTCGCGCCCAGCGCGGCCAGGTCTTCTTCCAGCAGCGCACTGGTCATCACGACGAGGCCGTCGCAGCCCCGTTCGACGAGGAATTCGACGCCCTCGATGGCCTGGCGGCGCTCGTCGCCGAGCCCGACGCCGAACGCGAGCACCATGTGCACGCCGGCCGCGCGCAGTTCCGTGTCGATGATCTGCAGGATCGGCGTGTAGAACGTCCCGCTCAGCACGGGGATGTACACGCCGACCATGCGGCTCGTGCCGGACAGCAGCGCGCGCGCCGCGTGCGAGGGCCGGAAACCCAGCTCGTCGATTGCCTTCTTCACGCGTGCCAGCGTCGCGGGCGACACGGAGCCCTTCCCGCTCACCACGCGCGACGCGGTGCCCAGGCCCACGCCGGCCAGCTTCGCTACGTCCTTGATAGTTGCCACAAACTCTTCCTCAATGCTGTCATTCGTCCGAAGGATACTGCATTTGCCGTGCTCAGAGGCGATTCCCGCTCGCGGGGTCGAACAGCGACACCCGCGCCGGATCGATCGAAAAGCCCACGCGCTCGCCCGGCGCATAGCTGCGCGCGTCATGCACGAGCGACGCCAGCGTCGCCTTCCCGCGGCGCAGCCACACGACCTGGTGGTTGCCCATCGGTTCCACCAGCGTCACTTCGCCGACGCAGTCGCCGTCCGGCCGGATCGCCACGTGCTCGGGGCGGATGCCCAGCACCGCGGATCGTGCGGCGGGACGCGCCGCGTCTTCCTGCAGATAGCGCATGCCGTCCGCCTCGAAACGTCCCTGCGCATCCAGCGTGCCTTCCACGAAGGCCATCGCCGGCGCGCCGAGGAAGCCCGCGACGAAGCGGTTCGCGGGGCGCTCGTACACGTCCAGCGGCGTACCGATCTGCTGGATCTCTCCGCCCTGCATGACGACGATGCGGGTCGCGAGCGTCATCGCCTCCACCTGGTCGTGCGTCACGTAGATCATCGTCGAGCCGAGCGTCTGGTGCAGCAGTTTCAGTTCGCGCCGCAGTTCCGCGCGCAGCTTCGCGTCCAGGTTCGACAGCGGCTCGTCGAACAGGAACACCTGCGCCTCGCGCACGAGCGCGCGCCCGATCGCGACGCGTTGCCGCTGCCCGCCCGACAGCTGCGCGGGCTTGCGGCAACGC
>NZ_JBKYMO010000398.1:0-5189 GCF_047302915.1 Massilia sp. CT11-108
CGTGAGGCGGCCGGCCAGCAGCTGGTCCTCGGCGGTGTCGACCCGCGCCACGGCATCGCGCACGATGTTGACGAGGACGTCGGCCTGGTCGCGCAGCAAATGCACCAGCAGCTCGACGCTCGACCGCAGCGGCGCCCCGTTCAGCACATCCTGGCGCAGGCGCTCGATGGATTCCAGCGGCTTGCGCCGGGCCGTGATCACGCCGTGCGGCGTCACGTGGACCCACAGCGTGGAGATCTCGGCCGTATCGACCGAAAAATTATGCAGGACGTCGTTGACGACGGCGATCAGGGCGCCGTCCGCCATTTCGATGCGGGTGGAGCGCGAGCCCTGGTGCAGCGTCTCGTAGAATTCCTCGGGCAGGCCGGCGTGGGCGCGCAGCCAGCGCTCGCTGGCCGCATTCGACAGGTTGAAGTGCAGCCAGACGAACTGCCCGGGGACGGGGGCGTGCAACCAGGTCTCGGCGTCCTTCGCGTCGACGGACACCGCTTGCGCGGCGTCCTGCAACAGGAAGCCCCAGACCAGCCCCGTCACGTCGGAGCCGTAGTTGAACGCCGGTGTCGCCATCATCCATCCCATGCAAGCCAGAGGTGACGGCATTGTAGAGCATCCCGCACCGTCGTTCCCGCGAAGGCGGGAACCCATGCTGATTCATCGAATTCGGATGCTGTGCGCCAGAAGCATTGTTATGGAAATCTGATGGTCAGTATGGATTCCCGCGTGCGCGGGAATGACGGTTCATCTGCGACGGTCAAGCGGACAAGGTCGTGTCGTACCGCTTCCCGCCGATCATGACGTTCGCCAGCTTCAGCCCCCGCACGTTATATGTGTACCACGGATGCGCCGCGTTGACGGGCGTGCCGAAGTCGCAGTCCGTGATCGTCACGTCGCGCACCGGCAGCACGGCCGGCGCCGGCGCCGGCCCGTTGTAGTCGGACGCCACCGGACCGAGGATGACGAACGCCTGGAAGCACGACGCGAGCGACCCGTCCTTCGTCTTCACGTTGCCCACCCTGACCTTCGAGATGTGCACGTTGCGCACCTCGGGCGGGCGCACGCGCACGTTGTCGGCGCGCGGCGTGTAGTCGCAATCGAACGTGACGACGGCGCCGGCGGCCGTGGCGACCGTCCTCGATGCGATCGGAGAACCCGGCAGTGACGCATAGAACGACGGCGACGTCTGCACGCCGTTCGGGATGCTCACGTTGCGGACATAAAAATTGCGCAGGAAGCCGCCGCGGTTCATGTTGGTCTTCAGGCGGATCGCCGTGTTCAGCGGGTTCGTCGCCCAGTTCATGTTCTCGAACACGAGGTCCTGCGCGTACACGTTCTGGATGCCGCCCGCCATCTCGCTGCCCAGCGTGACGGCGCCGTGGCCGCTCTGCATCGTGCATTTCTGGATGACGATGTTCTGCGACGGGCCGTACTGCGTGTCGAGGTTCTTGCCCGCCTTGATGGCGATGCAGTCATCGCCCGTGTTGAACTGGCAGCCTTCCACGAGCACCGTGTCGCACGCTTCCGGATCGAAACCGTCGCTGTTCGGCCCCAGGCTGTTCGCGTGGACCTTGCGGATCGTGAGATTGCGGCACGCGACCGGATGGTGCTGCCAGAACGGCGTTTGGATGACCTGGTAGCCTTCCAGCAGCACGTTCGTGCACCCGATCAGCTGGATCATCGGCGGACGCAGGTAGTGGCCCACGCCGAACACGCGCTTCGCCAAGGGCACGCCCGCTTCCGACAGCGCGGGCAGGTACGCGTCGTCCGCGCGCCACTTGTCGCCTTCGCCCTGGATCAGCCGGCGTTTTTCCTCCGGCAGATTCGGCGCCACGTCGGCCAGCGACTTCGGATTCAGTTCATTGACCTGGTTCTGCGCCAGCTTGCCGGGCACGTAGTTCGGCGACTTGTCCTGGGCGACCGAGTTGATCGTCGCGTTCTTGCCCTTCCACGTCCACCAGCAGTCGGCGCGGCCGGGGAACGGCACGCCGCCCTGGCCGTCGAGGATGGCCGTCCAGTCGTCGCCGGTGAGGGCGATGTTGTCCTGGTTGCGCGCATAGATCATGGGCGAATAGTTCAGGCAGTCGTTGCTCTGCCAGCGCGAGACGACCAGCTTGCCGTTCGGGCCGCAGTCGACGTCGCCGTATTTCGCGTAGTCGGCCGGATCGTTGCTGAAATAGACGTGCGCGCCGCTCGCGAGGTGCACGTTCACGTTCGACAGCAGCACGATCGGGCCCGCGCAGAACCAGTCGCCCTTCGGGATCACGACGCGGCCGCCGCCCCCGGCGTGGCATTTCTCGATGGCCGCCCGGAACGCGGCGTAGCAGTCGTGCGCGCCCGGCGCGGGCGTCGGCAGGTCGGCCTGGTCCTCGAACGACACCCACGCCTTCACGGGCACGAGCTTGCATGGCGCGGCGCCGAAATCGGTGACGAGATACTCCGCCTTGCGGAACTTGACGGGGTTGGCGAGGCGCTGCGCGATGCCGGCCGCTGCCTTCCACGGATCGGGAACGGCCGCCGCCAGCGCCCGTCCGGGCCCCGACAGCGCGAGACCGGCGACGGTCGCGGTTTTCAAAAAGCCGCGGCGGGCGTCGAATGATTGCTTCATGGTGTCTCCGTCATTCAAGGGTACTCATTTGCGTTATCGTATTCGCCGAGGTAGACGTCGGCGGGGACGGGCCGTTGGCCTGGCGGTGCGAACGGCGTGCCGGCCAGGTTGTCCCAGTAATCGTCCGAGCTGAATTGCGCGGGGCGGTGCGCCAGCGTGCCGTTGCGGTTCCATTCCGACCACGGCGTCGTCTTCTCGAAATGCGGGCCGATGCGCGAGCGCAGGATCACGGCCTTGCCGACCGTCCCCAGCGTGCGCCGGCGGATCGTGCCGTTCGGCGCCTTGTACACGTCCACGTCGCCCAGCCGGCACGTATAGCCCTCGACGGGGATGAAGCCGTACGGCGTGCAGCGCTCGTTATGGAACCATTGGCGGGCAAAGTAGAACTGCGTGTTCGCCGCGCCCGGCGCATCGCTCGTGAAGCGGCAGCCGTCGAACACGAAACCGTACTTCGCGCGGCGGTTCGTGTCCGGCGCGGCCACGTACGACGCGGCGCGGCCGCCGATGGCGTGGATGGCGCAGTCCTTGAAGACCGCGATGGTGTCGCCGAAGATGAAGTCGACGTCGCCTTCGATGTGCGTGTCGTGGAAAAAGCTGCGCACCGTTGCCGTGCCGTCCTGCGAGCTGAGGAACAGCGTGTCCTGCAGGCCGAGCAGGCGCACGCGCTCGAACTGCGCCTTGTCGGCGCCGTCGACGCGCAGCGCGACGGCCTGGTGGTGCACGCGGCTGCCGCCCGTCGTGTCGGGGCAGTTGTCGCCTTTGCACTCCGCATGCGCGACGGCACCGTCGCGGTTGTACGCGTTCTCGATCGTCAGGTTGCGGGCCTGGAAGCCGTCCGCGCGCACCCACACGGTCGCGGAGCCCGTCGTCTGCAGGGCGGGCAAATCCTTCAGCGCGTCGACCATCGCCCGCACACCTGGCGCCGCGTGCTCGAATTCGGCGGCGTAGCGGCTGCGGTAGGCGGCGCCCGTCGTCGAGGCGTCCAGCGCGGCGCTGATGCGCACGGCCTGCGGGTCGGCGCCGGCGCCATCCAGGGTGATCGGCGGGGCGCCCGGCGGCACATAGACGAGTTCCTGGTACGTGCCGGGGGCGATGCGGATGACGACGCGGCGCGTACCGCCCGCCGCCACGGCGCGGTCGACGGCCGCCTGCACGGTGGCGAAACGGGTTGTTCCGTCCGCCGGTGCGCGCGCATCGACCGAGTAGTCGGCATGCAGTGGCGCGCCGGTCGCGAGCGGATCGGCCAGCGGATCCCACGGCTCGATGCGTTCGTTGCCGACGGGGCCCACGTACTTCAGCACCTCGCGGTAGTCGTAGGCGCGCGCCTGCCCGGCCGTCAGCTGCGGGCGCATGGAACGGACCGCCGGCTCGGGAAACGGCAGGAACCGCCCGGCGCAATCGGCCTCGGCGCCGAACGCGCCCTGCACGCGCGCATGTTCCTGTTTGATGTCCGACCCGGCGGCGGTCGCCACGTCCTTCAAGTCCAGCACGAGCGGATGCGCCTCGTCATATCCCTGCAGCAGGATGCGCCCCGGGGTCGTGCTGCGCACCCGCTCCATGCGGATGGCGGCGTAGTCGGGGATGAGCGCACCCGGTTGCGCCGGCTGTTCGTAATGCGTCGTGATCTCGATGGGAGACCGGATGCCGCGCAGGCACACGTCGCGGTAGACGATGCCATCCACCCGCCCGCCGCGCATGTCGTTGCTCTTGATACGCAGGCCGGACGTGGTCCCGTCCATCGCCAGGTCGTCGACGAGGACGCGGCGCACGCCGCCGTTCGTCTCGCTGCCGATGGACATGCCGTGGCCGCTGTAGAAGCGGTTGTGCAGGATCGAGACGTTCTCGGTCGGCCCGTTGCCGCCGGCCTTGATCGCCACGTTGTCGTCGCCGGTGCGGATGATGCTGTGCGCGATGGTCACGTTGCGCGACGAGATCGGGTCGATGCCGTCCGTGTTGCGCGCGTCGTGGGGCGTGTCGATGACGACGCCCCACGCGGTGAAGCCGTCCACGTTGTTCAGCGTGACGTGGAAGTTCGGGGAATTTTTCAGCGTGATGCGGTACAGGGTGACGTCGCGCGCCTTGTCGGCCTGGATCAGGCGCGGCACGTTCTGGCGGGTCTTCTCCTTTTGCGCGCGGCGGGCGATCTGCCACCAGGTCTCGTCCTTGCCGGCGATGCGCTGTCCGCCCTGGCCGTCGATGGTGCCGGTGCCCATGATGCCGGCGCCGCGCACGCCGTCGAGCAGGATGAAAGGCCGGCAGCCGCGGCCCGATGCATCGTTCGTGCCGCACGTGCCGGCGCCACGGTCGAACAGGCGCGGGTCCGTGCTGGCGTACAGGGTGGCGCCTTTGTCGACGAGCAGTGTGACGCCGTCGCGCAGTTGCAGTGGCCCGGCCACGAAGCTGCGCTTGTCGTTACTGGCCGCGAGCACCACGGCGTGGCCGGGCGCGCACTTGTCGATGGCCGCCTGGATGCGCGCGGCATCGTCGCGGCCCGTGTTCGTGGTCGCGCCGATCAGGACCGCGCAGGCCGGCGGGACGACCGGCTCGCGCACGGCGCGCGTGTCCTGTGCGTGCGCCTGCGCGCCGG
>NZ_JBKYMO010000399.1:0-5175 GCF_047302915.1 Massilia sp. CT11-108
GCACGTCACCGGGTCGTTCGGCGTCGCCACGCTGCTGCCCGGCCAGGACGAACGGGGCCTGGTCGAGGCCGCCGACGCCGCGCTGTACCGCGCCAAGGAAGCAGGCCGCGACCGCATCGGCACATGAAGTTCCCAAAGCCGGATTGAGCCGGTGCTAGGCCATGCGATGCTTGCAAGTTAGAATGGCGCCACGATGAGCAACCACACCTTCCTCTGGCACGATTACGAGACGTTCGGCGCGGAACCGCGGCGCGATCGTCCCGCACAGTTCGCTGCGATCCGCACCGACGCCGACCTCAACGAGATCGGCGAACCGATCATGCTGTATTGCCAGCCGGCGCCCGACTACCTGCCCGACCCGCAAGCCTGCCTGATCACCGGCATCACGCCGCAGCACTGCCTGGGACACGGCGTGCCCGAACACGAATTCGCGGCCCGCATCTGCGCCGCGTTTTCCGAGCCGGGCACGATCGGCGTCGGCTACAACACCATCCGCTTCGACGACGAGGTCACGCGCTTCCTGCTGTGGCGCAACCTGATGGACCCGTATGCGCGCGAATGGCAGAACGGCTGCGGCCGCTGGGACATGCTCGACGTCGTCCGCATGGCCTATGCGCTCCGTCCGGACGGCATCACGTGGCCGCGCCACGATGACGGCCGTCCCAGCTTCAGGCTCGAACATCTCACGCGCGACAACGGCCTCGTGCACGACGCCGCGCACGACGCGCTGTCCGACGTGCGCGCCACCATCGCGCTCGCGCGCCTGCTGCGCAGCAAGCAGCCGAAGCTGTTCGACTTCTGCCTGGAACTGCGCCGCAAGGACAAGGTCGCGGAACAGATGGGCCTGCACCTGGACCGCGCACTGCGCCAGCCGTTCCTGCACGTGTCCGGCATGTTCCCGGCCGAGCGCGGCTGCCTGGGCGTCGTCTGGCCGCTCGCGACGCATCCCACGAACAAGAACGAAGTCCTCGTGTGGGACTGCCGCCACGACCCGTCCGAACTGTTCAACCTGAACGTCGAGACGATCCGCCAGCGGATGTTCACCCGCGCCGCCGAGATGCCCGAGGGCATGACGCGGCTCCCGATCAAGAGCGTGCACCTGAATAAGTCGCCGATGCTGGTCGGTAACCTGAAAACGCTCAGCACACAGATGGCGGCCCGGTGGGAACTGGACGTCGAACAATGTCTCGCCCACGCCCGCAGCGCCGCGGCCGGGCCGGACATGACGGCGATCTGGCAGAAGGTGTACCAGCGCGAGGCGGTCACCGCCAGCGTCGACGTCGACGAAGACCTGTACGGCGGCTTCGTCTCGAACGGCGACCGGCGCCGGCTGGAATCATTGCGCGCGGAAGCCGCGCCGAAGCTGGCGACCTTGCGCCCGTCGTTCGAGGACGAGCGCCTGTCGCACCTGCTGTTCCGCTACCGCGCCCGCAACTTCCCGCACACGCTGGGCGAGGACGAGCAGCAGGCCTGGGAAGACCACCGCGCCGCGCGCCTGTTCGACGGCGCGGGTGGTGCGCGCACGATCGATCAATTGTTTGCCGAGATCGACGCGCTGTCCGAGACGGCGGACGAGCGCGCTGAAGAAATCCTCGGAGCCCTGTATGATTACGCGGAGATGATCGCCCCCAGCCGGTACTGACCGGCATCACGGTGGGCACGTTTCATTTGAGGGCCCCCGGCCTCGAATGTCCACCATTCACACCTTGATGTCCCGCGCCTTTCGCTCGCTCAGCAACTTCAATTACCGCCTCTGGGCCATCGGCGCCCTGGTCTCCAACGTGGGCACGTGGATGCAGCGTACCGCGCAGGACTGGCTCGTGCTGACGGAACTGACGCACCACAACGCGTCGGCCGTCGGCACCGTGATGGCCCTGCAGTTCGGCCCGCAATTACTCCTGCTGCCGTGGACGGGCTGGGCCGCCGACCACGTCGACCAGCGCAAGCTGATGATGGTCACCCAGACCGCGATGGGCTCGCTCGCCCTCGTGCTCGGCGCGATGACGCTGGCCGGCGTCGTCGCGCTGTGGCACGTGTACGTGTTCGCCTTCCTGTTCGGCTGCGCATCGGCCTTCGACGCGCCCGTGCGCCAGACGTTCGTCGCGCACCTCGTCGGGGATGCCGACTTGCCCAACGCGGTCGCGCTGAACTCGACGTCGTTCAACGCCGCGCGGATGATCGGTCCCGCGGCCGCCGGCCTCCTGATCGCCGGCGTCGGCACCGGCTGGGCATTCGTCGTCAACGGGCTGTCGTACGTCGGGGTCCTGTGCTCGCTGGCCTGGCTGCGCAAGGACGCGCTGCACCCGCGCGCGCCCGGGAGCGCAGGCGGGCGCGGCATGCTGGACGGCGTGCGCTACGTATGGAAACGGCCGGACCTGATGGCGCTGCTGGGCATGCTGTTCCTGATCGCCACGTTCGGCCTGAACTTCCCGATCTTCATCGGCACGATGGCCGTCTCGGTGTTCCATACGGATGCGCGGGGCTACAGCCTGCTGTCGTCGACGATGGCGGTCGGCAGCGTCGTCGGCGCGCTCCTCGCCGCGCGCCGCGAGCATACCCGGTTCAGCGCACTCGTCGTCGGTGCCGGCGTGTTCGGCGCCGGCTGCGCGCTGGCGGCCGTGTCACCCGGCTACCTGTGGTTCGCGGCCGCGCTGGCGCTCACGGGCGTGGCCGCCCTCACCTTCACGAATACATCGAACAGCCTGCTGCAACTGTCCACGGAACCCGCGATGCGCGGCCGCGTGATGGCGTTGCGGCTCGGCATTGCCTTGGGCACGACACCGATCGGCGCGCCCATCGTCGGCTGGGTGGCCGACCATGTGGGGCCGCGCTGGGCGCTGGGCGTCGCCGCCGCATCGGGCTTCGCGGCGCTGGCGGTCGGGATGCGCTACCTGGCGCTGGCCAGGCAGCGCAAGGCGGAGACGTAAAACGGACTCAGCCGCGGTAGCGGTTGATGGCGTCGCGCGTCTCGAGCGCCACGCGGCGCGCCGCCGCAGCGAAATCCTCGCCGCCCTGCGGCTGCGCGTAGATGATGGCGCGCGAGGAATTGATCATCATGCCCGCGCCGCCGGCCGTGCGGCCCGATTTGACGGTCGCCTCGATGTCGCCGCCTTGCGCGCCGATGCCGGGCACGAGCAACGGCATGTCGCCGACGATGGCGCGCACTTGCGCCAGTTCTTCCGGGAACGTGGCGCCCACGACGAGGGCGCACTGGCCGTTCCTGTTCCACTTCTCCGCGACGAGGCGCGCCACATGCTGGTACAGCGGCTGGCCGCCAACGTCGAGGAATTGCAGGTCGGAGCCGCCCGCGTTCGACGTGCGGCACAGGACGATCACGCCGCGGTCTTTCCACTCCATGTACGGTTCGACCGAGTCGAAGCCCATGTACGGGTTCACGGTGACGGCGTCGGCGCCATAGCGGTCAAAGGCTTCGCGCGCATACTGGTGCGCGGTCGCGCCGATGTCGCCGCGCTTGGCGTCCAGGATCAGCGGGATGTCGGAATAGTTCTCACGGAGGTAGCGGCAGATGGCTTCCAGCTGGTCTTCCGCGCCGAGGGCGGCGAAATAGGCGATCTGCGGCTTGAAGGCGCAGGCCAGGTCGGCGGTGGCGTCGATGATGGCCTTGCAGAACTCCACGATGCCGTCGGGGCGGCCCTGCAGGTGCGCGGGGAAGCGGGCCGTGTCCGGGTCGAGTCCCACGCACAGCAGGGAATCGTTGCGCTTCCAGGCGGCGTTCAGTTTGTCGATGAAGTTCATGGGCGGCCTCTCTGATCTGATTGCAAACCCTCTATTGTAGCCTTCCACCCGTTTGTCTCGCCATCGCTGTGGCATTTCGGTTATATTTTGGCCATTCGACAACTAATTACGGGTCCTCAGATGAAACCTTCCCTGTTCACGCGCTGGGCCGGCATGCTGCTGGCCGCCGTACTGGCCGCCACGCTGCTGTCGGGCTGCGGCTACAACCAGTTCCAGGCCAAGGACGAGGCCACCAAGGCCGCGTGGGCCGAAGTCGTCAACCAGTACCAGCGCCGCGCCGACCTGATTCCCAACCTGGTGAACACGGTCAAGGGCTATGCGACGCATGAAAAGGAGACGCTGGAAGCCGTCACGCGCGCGCGGGCGGCCGCGACCAGCTTCCAGATCACGCCGGAAGTCTTGAACAACCCGGAAGCCTTCCAGAAATTCCAGCAGGTGCAGGGTGAGTTGTCGAGCGCGCTGTCGCGCCTGATGGCCGTGTCGGAGAACTATCCGCAGCTGAAGGCCGACGCCAGCTTCCGCGACCTGCAGTCGCAGCTGGAAGGCACGGAGAACCGCATCACGGTGGCCCGCCAGCGCTATATCGCAGCCGTGCAGGACTATAACGTGACGGTCCGCAGCTTCCCGACCAACCTGACCGCCATGATGTTCGGCTACCAGGCCAAGCCGTCGTTCACGGTCGAGAACGAGAAGGCCATTTCGACGGCGCCGACCGTCAACTTCGGCAAATAAGGCCATGCCATGAACGCCCTGCCGCGGTTGCTGTGGGCCTGGATGCTGACCTTGCTGCTGGCCTGCCAGGCGCACGCCCAGCAGTTCAAGCCCGTGCCGGCGTTGCGCGCGCGCGTCACCGACGAGATCGGCATGCTGACGCCGGACCAGCGCCAGAAACTGGAAGGCGTGCTGGCCGACTACGAGGCCAAGACGGGCAGCCAGATCGCCGTGCTGCTGATATCGTCGACGGAACCGGAGGCGATCGAGCAGTACAGCATCCGCGTGGCCGACGAATGGAAGCTTGGACGCAAGGGCGTCGACGACGGCGTGCTGCTGGTCGTCGCGAAAGACAATCCGAAGGCGCTGCGCCGCCTGCGCATCGAGGCGGGGCGCGGCGTGCAGGGCGTCCTCACGGATGCGCAATCGAAGCGTATTCTGGAAGACACGATCGCCCCGCACTTCCGCCAGCAGGACTGGTACGGCGGCCTCGTCGCGGGCGTGGGCGCCATCGCCACCCTGCTGAACGAGGAAAAATTCCCCGCACCGCAAGCGCAGCCGTCCGCGCAACAACAACAGGAGGATGACGGCCCCAACATCGTCGTCAGCATCTTTCTGATCCTCGTCGGCATCACCGTCCTGCGTTCGGTGTTCCGCCCGCGCCGCACGCGCCTCGCGCAGCCCGGCCGCTACGGCGCCGGCTGGGGC
>NZ_JBKYMO010000400.1:0-5174 GCF_047302915.1 Massilia sp. CT11-108
GAGCGGTAGTTCAGTTGGTTAGAATACCGGCCTGTCACGCCGGGGGTCGCGGGTTCGAGCCCCGTCCGCTCCGCCAGATACTGAAAGAGAGGCGAACCTAGGTTCGCCTTTTTTTTTAAGTTTTTCGATAACGCATTTTCAACCTTGATTGGCTGACCATGTTTGAATTTATCCGTACTCACCAGCGCCTGATGCAGTTCTTTCTGCTGCTGCTGATCGTTCCGTCGTTCGTTCTGGTCGGCGTCAGCAGCTACAACGAACGCGGCAGCAACGATGGTGTGGCGACCGTGGACGGGAAAAAGATCACCCAGCAGGAGTGGGAATCCGCCCAGCGCCGCCAGCTGGACCAGGCCCGCCAGATGATGGGCGAGCAGTTCGACCAGAAACTGTTCGAGACGCCGGAAGCGAAGCAGGCCGTGCTCGACCAGCTCGTGGCCGAGCGCGCCATCAACGCCGAGATCGTCCGCAACCACCTGACGGTGAGCGACGCCGCGCTGCAGAAGGCGATCCTCGAGATCCAGGCGTTCCGCAAGGAAGACGGCACGTTCGACATGGACCGCTACAAGGCCGCGCTGGCCGCGCAGGGCATGACGCCGGAGATGTTCGACCAGCGCATGCGCCACGACCTGGCCGTGCAGCAGCTCGTCGGTTCCGTGCAGCAGACCGCGTTCGCACCGCGTACCGTCGCCAACCGCCTGTCGGACATCAACGACGAAGAGCGCGAAGTGCAGGAGCAGCTGTTCCCGGCGGCGAACTACGTTTCGCAGGTCAAGGTCACGGATGACATGGTCAAGGCTTATTACGACAAGAATGCGGCGCTGTTCCAGGTGCCGGAATCCGTCAAGGCCGAATACGTCGTGTTCGATGCGTCCGCCGTCGAGAAGCAGGTCAACGTGTCCGACGCCGAAATCGCCGACGCGTACAACAAGAACAAGGCGCGCTTCACCACGCCGGAAAAGCGCACCGCCAGCCACATCCTGATCAACGTGAAGAAGGGCGCCTCGGCCGCCGAGGACGCCGCCGCGAAGGCCAAGGCGCAGGCGATCCTGGATGACGTGCGCAAGAACCCGAACGACTTCGCGAAGATCGCCAAGGCGCAATCGCAGGATCCGGGCTCGGCCGAGCTGGGCGGCGACCTGGGCGTCGTGCAGAAGGGCGTGTTCGTCAAGCCCGTCGAAGACGCGATCTACGGCCTGAAGGAAGGCGAAGTCAGCGGTCTCGTCCGTTCGGAATTCGGCTACCACATCATCAAGATCACGAAGATCGTGCCGGAAACCCAGAAGTCGCTGGAAGAGGCGAAGCCGGAGATCGCTGCCGAGCTCAAGAAGGCGAAGATGTCGGCCAAGTACACCGAGCTGGCGGAAACCTTCCGTAATACCGTGTACGAGCAGTCGGACAGCCTGAAGCCGGTCGCCGACAAGCTGGGCCTGACGATCCAGACCGCCGAAGGCCTGACCCGCGCACCGAACCCGGCCCTGGGCCCGTCGCCGGTCAACAATCCGAAGTTCCTGGAAGCGATCTTCGGCAGCGACGCGGTGAAGAACAAGCGCAACACGGACGCCGTCGAAGTGGCGCCGGGTACGCTGGTCGCAGGCCGCGTCGTGGAATTCAAGCCGGCGACCAAGCGTCCGCTGGCCGACGTCGAAGCCGCCATCCGCCAGCGCGTGACGCAGGAAGAAGCGGCCAAGCTGGCACGCCAGGCCGGCGAAGCGAAACTGGCCGCCGCCAAGGCATCGGGCGATACCGCCGGCTTCGGCGAAGCGAAGATCGTGGCGCGCACGAAGCAGCCGACGATCAACGAAACGGCCGCGGTCGCCGTGCTGAAGGCGGACGCGAGCAAGCTGCCGGCCTATGTCGGCGTCGATATCCCGGGCGTGGGTTATGGCGTCTACCGCATCAACAAGGTGAGCCAGCCGGCGCAGCCGGACGTGGCGCGCCGCAAGCAGGAAGCGGAACAGATCGGCCGCGCCGTCGGCAATGCCGAGACCTATGGCTTCGTCGAAGCGCTGAAGCACAAGGCGAAGGCGAAGATCAACGTCAAGCCTGCCGATCTCGGCGCGAAGTCCGAGTAAATCCGGACGCGTCATCGACAGCCCGGCCGCGCGAGCGGACCGGGCTTTTTCTTTGCGACACCGCTACAATCGCGATTCGATCCACAACGCAAGGACAACCGCATGACCGTGACCTGGACCGATACGCTCGACGCTATCGATTGGAACGAGCTCTCCGAGCTGTACCGCAAGGCGCCGCTCGGGAACAAGTCGCCGGAGCGCCTGAAAACCGTGTTCACGAACAGCATGTTCCGCCGGTTCGGCTACGAGGACGGCGTGCTGGTCGCGGCCGGACGCGCGCTGGCCGACGGCCTCGACTGTTCCTACATCTGCGACGTGGCGATCCTGCCCAGCCACCAGGGACGCGGCCTGGGCGACGCGCTGATCGCGCACCTGGTCGAGCTGTCGCGCGGGCACGCGAAGATCATCCTGTATTCGGTGCCCGGCAAGGAGGGGTTCTATGCGCGCTACGGCTTCCGGCGCATGGCGACGGCGATGGCCGTGTTCCAGGACCAGGACAAGGCCGCGTCACAGGGTTATCTGGCGGCGGAATGAATGCGGTGGGGCGTTGCGGCGAATGCCGCGTTGCGGGTAGGGTGGGCGGCCCCCGCCCACGCGTTCAACCGACCGGACCGTCATCCGGCATCTCGAGGGCGCATATGGTCGTCGAGCGCGTGGGCAGAGTGTGCCCACCCTAGGTATGGAGGTGCCGCGCCGCCGCCATGAAGTCGTCCTTCGAGATGCCCGGCAGGGTGAGCGTCTCCGCCTTCGGGTACTGCACGAAGTTCCGGTCGATCGAGCGCAGGTAGGCGGGATCGTAGTGCTCGACAAGCAGTTGATCCACAAGTTCCGGCATCTGCCCCGTATTGGCCATCTCGTGCCATGTTTCGATGCGCGCGCGGCCGTGCAGCTGCACCAGATGGTCCAGCTGCGCATTCAGCGCGCCCGGGTCGGCGCAGAAGTGGTGGTAGTCTTCCATCAGCAACTGCACGCGGAGGGCACGGTCCAGTTGGAGCGAAATGCAGGGTGAGGCGCGCATGCGTTCCATGACCACTTCCGGCACGCGCAGGTTGCCCACCTTCTTGCTCTCCGATTCCACGAACACGGGCCGCGACGGATCGAAGCGGCGCAACTTGTCCCAGATGCGCGTCTCGAACATCTTCTGGCTCGGCTGCGGCTCGCCCGGCAGGTGGCCGAGGACGGAGCCGCGGTGCGCGGCGAGGCGCTCCAGGTCGAGCACCTGCGCGCCGACGGATTCCAGCGTTTCGAGCAGGCGGCTCTTGCCGCTGCCCGTCGTGCCGCAAATGACGCGGAAATCCAGCGGAGGCGGGTTTTCCAGCGCGGCCGCGACGTAGGCGCGATAGGCCTTGTAGCCGCCGTCGAGCTGCACGACGGGCCAGCCGATCTTGGCGAAGATCAGCGCCATCGAGCCGCTGCGGTTGCCGCCGCGCCAGCAGTAGACGAGCGGTTTCCAGTCCTTCGGCTTGGCGGCGAAGAGCGTCTCGATGTGGCGCGCGATGTTCTGCGCGACGAGCGGGGCGCCGATCTTCTTCGCCTCGAAGGCGCCGACCTGCTTGTACGTGGTGCCGACGAGGACGCGCTGCGCGTCGTCCAGCGTGGGACAGTTGATGGCGCCCGGGATGCGATCGAGCGCGAACTCGGACTCGCTGCGCGCGTCGATGATGGTGTCGAACTGGTCGAGCACGGGCAGGACGTCGTCGACGCCGAGGACTGCGGGGTATTTCATTATCGTTTGACGAGAGGCGCGAATTGCGGCCAGATGTTGTTGAGGATGGTCGGGTGGGCGGTCGCGAGCGGATGCATGCGGTCGGCCTGGAAGTTTGCCGCGTCCTGCGCGACGCCGTCCAGCATGAACGGCACCAGCGGCACTTTGTATGTACCTGCGAGGTCCCTGTACATGCCGGCGAAGCGTTCCGTGTAGGCGCGCCCGTAGTTGGGCGGCATGCGCATGCCGACGAGCAGGACCTTGGCCCTGTTCCGCTGCGCGAGCTGGATCATCGTGCGCAGGTTGTCCGCGGCGGCCGGCACCGGCAGGCCGCGCAGGCCGTCGTTCGCGCCCAGTTCCAGCACGACGACGTCCGGCCTGTGCTGCTGCAGCAGGGCGGGCAGGCGGGTGCGGCCGCCGCTCGTCGTCTCGCCGCTGATGCTGGCGTTGACGATGCGGGCGTCGATCTTCTCGGCCTTCAGGCGCTGCTCCAGCAGGGCGACCCAGCCGGTGCCGCGCGCGAGGCCGTATTCGGCGGACAGGCTGTCGCCCACCACGAGCACGGTTTTTGGGGCAGAATAGGCGCTCCCCGCCGCGGCCATGCCAAGAACCGCGACGGCAGCGATCGTCCATTTCCTGAGTAAAGCAAGCATGCGTGATATTCCCGAGGCGTCAAAAGGCAGTTCAAGTGTGAGCGGAACGGCAAGGCCTGCCATCGAGGTCCGCGGCCTGTCGAAGCGCGTGGCGGATGCCAGCGGCGAGCTCACCATCCTGCACGAGGTGGATTTTACCGTGCAACCGGCCGAGACGCTTGCCCTCGTCGGCGCTTCCGGCTCCGGCAAGTCCACGTTGCTCGGCCTGCTGGCCGGCCTCGATACGCCATCGTCGGGCCAGGTCCTGCTCGACGGTACGGATATCTTCGCCCTCGACGAGGATGGCCGCGCCGCGTTCCGCAAGGCGAAGCTGGGCTTCGTGTTCCAGTCGTTCCAGCTGCTCGCGCACCTGAACGCGGTGGAAAACGTGATGCTGCCGCTGGAATTGCGGGGCGATGCGGATGCCCGCGCAAAAGCCGAGGCGATGCTGGGACGCGTGGGCCTGTCGAGCCGCCTGCGCCACTATCCGAAGTACCTGTCGGGCGGCGAGCAGCAGCGCGTGGCGCTGGCCCGCGCCTTCGTCACCGAACCGCCGCTGCTGTTCGCGGACGAGCCCACGGGCAGCCTCGATGCCGCCACCGGCGAAGCCGTCATCCAGCTGATGTTCGAACTGAATCGCGAGCGCGGCTCGACCCTCGTGCTCGTCACCCACGATCCCGCCATGGCCGCGCGCTGCGGCCGCACGCTGACGATCGCCGCAGGCCGCCTGGCCGTCTGAGCGTCTACGCGAGCGCGGCCATGGCG
>NZ_JBKYMO010000401.1:0-5169 GCF_047302915.1 Massilia sp. CT11-108
TCGCCCAAGCACGTGCTGGTGCTGGGCGGCGCGCGCGGCTGGCATCACGATTCGATCCCGGCCGGCATGGCCGCCGTCTACAACTGGGGCCGTGCGACGCATCTGTGGGACACCGAGATGCGCACGGAATTCAGCCTCGTCAACGGGCGCGGCGGCCAGCCGATGACGGCCGGCTTCCAGCCCGTGGGCCTGCGCGACTTCGATGCGATCGTCGTCGTCAGCGCGACCGGCGACTGGGGCCTGGACGCCGCGCAGAAAGCCGCGTTGCTCGACTTCGTGCGCGCGGGCGGGGGCCTGGTCGCGATCCACGGCGGCGTCGACGCGAATGCCGGCTGGAAGGATTATGTGGAGATGGTGGGCGGCGTGTTCGTTTCCCATCCATTCAACAACCACGCGTGGCCGCTGTTCCCGTTCCCGCTGCGGACCGAGAACCGCGATACCCCGATGACGTCGTTCCTGCCGGCCCGCTGGATCCGCCAGGACGAACTCTATGTCGTGAAGAATTTCTCGCGCGCCGACTCGGAAGTCCTGCTCAGCATGGACGGCGAGCGGCTGGACATGACGCGCATCCCGGAGCAACTGCCGCCCGACCGCGACGTCCCCGTCGCGTGGATCAGGCAGTACGGCCAGGGACGGGTGTTCGCGTCCACGATCGGCCACGCGAAGGAAGCCTTCGACGATCCCGATGTGGCGCGCATGTACACGGAGGCGATCCGCTGGGCGCTGCGCCTGTCCGGAGACGACGCGCGCCCGCGTCCCGCGCTTACAGGGCCACGTCCAGGCGGGCCGACCACGAACGGCCGTTGATGCCGAACGGGCAGGTCTCCCAGCAGTAGGTGAAGCCCAGTTGCGGGAACGGCGCGGCCTTGACCGGGTCCCACTTGGTCGGGAACGTGTTGAAGATGTTGTTCGAACCGACGGTCAGGCTGGTCGACTTCGAGAAGTTGTAGCGCACGGTGGCGTCCACGATCCACTTGCCGTCCCAGGTCTGCACGAACGGGGCGGTGAAGCCCTGGCCCTGCACTTCGCCATACCAGTTGGCGCGCACGTTGCCGTTCCACTGGCCGTGCGTCAGGTCGGCCGCGAGCACGTGGTGCTGGCGCGGCTGGCCCCGTTCGATCAGCGTCACCTGCGAATCGTCGAACAGCTGGGCGCCCGTCAGCACCGGCGAATCCGAATGGCGGCCCGTCACCGACGTGCGGTTGAAGTCCAGCTGCGCGGACAGCACGAGCGTCGTGGCCGGCCAGCGCGTCGTGTGCTCGGCGACGATGTCCAGGCCCTTCGTTTCGGTGTCGATCGCGTTCGTGAAGAACTGCGCCTGGCCGACCTTGAGCGGATCGAGGATCGCCTTGATCGGGCACGCGGCGGCCGTCGCGCACCCACCCGATTCCGGTGCGATGTTCGACGAGAACACGATGCGGTTGTCGATGTCGATGCGCCACAGGTCGGCGGTGACCGAGAAGTTCGAGGCCGGACGCAGGATGATGCCCACGCTGCCGTTCTTCGACGTTTCTTCCTTCAGGTTCGGGATGCCGAAGGCCTTGGTGACGGCGCTGCCTTCGCGCGCGGTCAGCGTCTCGGTCAGCACGCCGGCGCCGTTCAGGTTCGTCGACACGGAGCTGTAGAACTTCTGCTGCACGCTTGGTGCGCGGAAGCCGGTCGACAAGGTGCCGCGGAAGCCCACCTGGCGGCTCGGGTCATAGCGCAGCGACAGCTTGCCGGTCGTCGTGCTGCCGAAGTCTGAGTATTTTTCCCAGCGCGCGGCGGCGCCGACCAGCAGCTGCGGCGTGATGTTGTATTCGGCGTCGGCGTACAGCGCGATGTTGTGGCGTGCATCGTCGACGGCGGTAGCGGGCGTGTAGCCGGGGAAGCCCTGCGTGCCCGACGCGGCCGCGCCGCCCGTCTGGTCCTTGATCACGATGGCCGGATTGTTCGTGCGGCCGTACTGGTACGAGACCGGGTCGCCGGCGTCGATCGCATAGCCGTCGCGGCGCCATTCGAAGCCCGTCGCGAAGTTGATCGTCCTGCCCAGGACGTCCAGCGGGCCGCGCAGGTCGGCGTTGAAGGTCGTCTGCTTGAATTTCAGCTTGCCGGTATCGGCTTCCAGCGGCGATTCGGCGTAGATGCCGCCGCCCGGTTTCGGTTCGAACCAGTAGCTGACGTTGATCGTGCTCTTTTCGTGGAAATCCAGTTCGCTGCGGCCGTGGTTCAGGGAGACGTCGACCTTCCAGTCGTTCGCCAGGTCGCGGCGGTAGCCGACGGCCAGCGACGCATCCTTGACGGTGGTGCGGATGTTCGGCAGGAAGCCGTTCGGGTAGACGGCGGGCACGTTGCGGCCGTCGCCCGCGGAGCGGAAGAAACCGGCCGAATCGCCCGTGCGGTGCGACACGCCGCCGAACGTGTAGAACTCGCCCTGGCTCGACACCGGCACGGCCGAGTTCCACCAGAAGTACTTGTCTTTCGCGAGGCTGTCGCCGATGCGCTGCGTGACGCGCGGCGGGTCGACCCGGAGGGAGTCGACGCCTGCGCGGTTGGTTTCGCCGCGGTGGCGGGCCTCGGCCGTCAGGTTGATGTAGCCGCCGTCGCCGATCGTCCAGCCCTTGTTGACGCTGCCCTGGCGCAGCTCGCCGCCGCCCTCGGTCGTGCCGCCGACGGTGCCGGACAGCTGCGTTTCGTTGGTCTGGTTCTTCAACACGATGTTGATCACGCCGGCGATCGCGTCGGAACCGTACTGCGCGGCGGCGCCGTCGCGCAGCACCTCGATGCGCTGGATCGCCGACATCGGGATCGCGTTGATGTCCGTACCGGCCGAGCCGCGGCCGATGGTCTGCTGCACGTTGACGAGCGCCTGCTGGTGGCGGCGCTTGCCGTTCACGAGCACGAGCAGCTGGTCGGGGCCCAGCGAGCGCAGGGTGGCGGGGCGGATGATGTCCGTGCCGTCGCTGATGAACGTGGTCGAGAAGTTGAAGGACGGGTCGAGCGTCTGCAGCAGCTTGCCCAGTTCCACCGGACCGGCCATCGCCATGTCCTTGGCGCCGATCAGGCCGACCGGCGCGGCCGAGTCCAGCGCCGTGCGCGCGGTCGAGCGCGAGCCCAGCACCACGACGGACGCCATGCCGTTGTCGGCGGCCGGCTGTGCCTGCGCAGCAGTGGCGGGGGGAGGATCGGCGGGGGTCTCTTGAGACCAGGCGGGAGAGAAGGCCAGGAACAGCGAGGAAGCAAGCAGAGTGCGGGTAAAGACGGGTACGGCGCGGAGTTGGGTCATCCTTATTCTCTCGTCGATGGTTGTTGTTGTGAGAACGCCCAACCGCACCGGGTTGGATGCCGGCCAGGCGTGACGCAGTGTAACGAGCGCCCAGCCGTATTCACAATCGTCACCTGTCTATACTGTTGTGAAATTGATGCACGAAGGGCAATCTTGCTTGTTGTGATAGACGAAATACGGCTATTCTGGGGAGGATGCCCGCATTGCCGGCCACGCAAAGGCCGTTGGCGAGCATGAGAATTCCGAATATGCATATACGCGGAATGTCACAAAGTTGCTGATTTGTTAGTGCGAGACAGGTCCGGCGGCATGCCGGGCCAAGGTGGACGGTCAGGCCGATACGTCGATGGTGGAGTCCGGAGCTAGGGTGGGCGCGGTCGTTGCGGACGCGCTGCAGGTCAGCGACTCTGCGCCGCCGGCTTGCGTCCGGTGGGCGCGGCGATGATGCGCTTCCTGCGTTCCGCCGCTGGCTTCCCTGCGGTCGTCGCGCAGCTTCACGAGCGCCCTGGCGCTCGTGAGGTCACCGCTGTTACAAGCATTACGCGCAGTCCATGTAGCGGTCACACGTAGACATTGATCGTGTTGACGATGCCCTGCGCGACGGCGTCCTCGACCGCGACGCTCGTCAACGCGGGATTCGATTTCAGGATCGTGCCCCAGTCGCCCGGCACGGCGGCCGCCACGGATGTGCTGGATTCCGCGGACGTGTCCACGGATGCGGCGGGATCGGTCGACGCCGGCGCCGCCGTGCCCGCCTGCGCCATGCCGGCCTGCGCGACCGCGTTCAGCAGGCCAGCCGCGTCATACGTCTGGACGCCGCTGTCGCGGTTGCCGAGTGTCGCGACGATGCTTGCCTGTTCGGACAGGTTCGATAACGTCACGCGGGTCGCCGGATCCTGCGTCGCCGTCTCGGGCGGTTTCGTCGTCACGGACGTGTTTGGCGTCGAGGTGGTCGTCGATGAGATGGAAGAGATGGCCATGATATTCACCTGAATTGTTGCCACAGGCAAACTATACACCGAACCAGCCCAACGGTATCGCTTTCGCCACGGCTTCGTAGCCGAGATCGTTCGGATGCAGGTGATCCCCGCCGTCGTAGGCCGGCAGCAGCCGCGTGGGACGGCCCGGATCGCGCAGCACGGCATCGAAGTCCGCCACGGCATCCCAGGCGCCGGACGTCCGGATCCATGCGTTGGCGCGCTGGCGCACGGCATCGCGCGCCGTCGTGAAATACGGATGGCCTTCGTACGGCAGCAAGGTCGCGCCGATGACCTGCATGCCGCGCGTGCGCGCCCGCGCGATCAGTTGCAGCCAGCCCGCTTGCAGGGATTCCGCGGGGATGGGACTTGACGCAGAACTATAGACGATGTCGTTGATGCCGATGAGGACGAACAGCCAGCGCGCGCCGGCCGTGGCCAGCACGTCGCGGTCGAAGCGTTCCAGTGCGTCGCGGCCGGACAGGAGCGCCGTCGGATAGTCCGTCAGCAGCGAATTCGCGCTGATGCCCCGGTTGACGACGGCGATGGGCGGGCTGCCGGGCAGGGTTTCGGTGCGCAGGCGGCGCGCCAGGTAGTCGGTCCAGCGGCGGTTGGCGTTGCTCGTGCTGCGCACGCCATCCGTCAGCGAATCGCCCAGGGCCACGATGGCGGACGGCGTGCCGGCGGCACTCGTCACGTCGACTTCGGTCAGGAACGGCCACGAGGCCAGCGTGCGCTGTACGGGCAGGGTGTTCGCGCCCGCGTAATTGCCGGCGGCGGACACGTAGTTCGTCTGCAGCGCGAGGTCGTGGATCGACGCCGCCTGCGTGCTGCCCGGCAGCCAGAGGCTGACGGCCAGGTCGGCCAGCGCGGGCACGGCGAAGTCAACAGGGTCGGAGACCAGCGGGTCGCCCGGTGCGACGGTGG
>NZ_JBKYMO010000402.1:0-5150 GCF_047302915.1 Massilia sp. CT11-108
CACCTGCCCCAGCGTGTGCTGGCTGCCGTCCGGCTGCGCGAATTTCACATAGCCCAGCATTTTCGCGACAAATCCGGAAAACGCAAAGATGAACAGTGCGTTCATGCCGTAGATGTCTCGGTGCCGCCGGCGTCGATGCCGAGTCCCAGGCTGCCAGCGAGACTCGGACTCGGCGGTATAGGTTCGGGTTGCGAATCGATCATGATCATCCGCCAGTGTACGCCGTCAGGCGCTCATCGGGCGAATGAATGGTGGCGTGCAATGCATGACCCAAGGTTATGCCTTGCGCCACGCTTCGATTCTGGGGCTTTCGTTGCCGAGACGGTCGACGGCACTGACGACGATGGCATCCGCCGCGCCCAGCTTCGCATCGTCGGGCACGGCCCAGTCCACGCGCGATGCGGGCGCCACGGCGAAACGCCACTGGTTGCCGAAGCGCGACCAGATCGCGTACATCGCATTGGCCTTGCCGGCCGCGAGTTTCAAATACACGGACGGCCCCTTGCGCACGGCCGCGACGGACGGCGCGCCGGGCCCTTCGTTGCCGAGCCACGGCGTCGCGGGCACGAGTGCGGGCCCGGGATACGACACGGTGCGCAGCTGGTCGCTGATGCCCTTGCGGTTTTCCATCAGCGGCGCCATGCTGAAGTGCACGTGGCCGTTCGCGTTCGGACGCGCCCGCGTGTGGTCGATCTGGTCGAGGATTTCCTGCGGCGGATACTCCTTCGTCGGCGCGCCGACGCGGCTCGTGAACAGGCCCGGCCACACGTGGCGGCCTTTCGGGTTCTGCGTCAGCCAGTAATCGAGCAGCACGTCGTACGCCTGGCCCGGCTGGCGGATGCCCCAGTACAACTGCGGCGAGAAATAATCGAGCCAGCCATTTTGAAGCCACGTCTCGGCGTCCGCATACAACTTGTCGTACTGCGAAAAGCCGACGATGCCGCGCGGGCGGCGGTCCGGCCGGCCCAGGCCGAACGGGCTGATGCCGAAGCGCACCCAGCTCTTCTCGCGGTGGATGCCCTCGTACATCGCTTCGATCAGGCGGTTGACGTTCTGGCGCCGCCACGACGCGCGATCGAGCCGCCCGCCGCCGGCCACGTAGCGCTGCCACGCGGGTTCGTCGGGAAAATCCAGCTCGGCCTTCGCGGTGCGGCCTTCCAGCGCCGCGCCTTCCGCACCGGTCGCCGTCGGGGCCTCGATCGGGTACGGATAAAAATAATCGTCGATGTGGACGCCGTCGATGTCGTAGCGGCGCACGACGTCCAGCACGACGTCCAGCGTCTGCTTGACGGCGGCTTCCTCGCCCGGGTCCATCCACTGGTATTTGCCGTAGGTCTTGACGGCGGCCGGATGCGTGCGCGTGATGTGGTTCGGCGCGGCCGGCGAGCGGGCGCCGTTGTGGCGGGCGCGGTACGGGTTGAACCACGCGTGCAGCTCGAGCCCGCGCGCGTGCGCCTGCGTGACCCAGAATTTCAGCGGGTCGTACCATGGCTGCGGCGCCTGGCCCTGCAGGCCCGTCAGGTATTCCGACCACGGTTCCAGCTTGGACGGATAGATGGCGTCCGCGGATGGGCGCACCTGCAGCACGATGGCATTCAGGTTCAGCGCCTTGGCGCGGTCGAGGATGGCGATGGCTTCGGCCTGCTGCTTGTCGGCGGAGAGGTTCGGCTTGCTGGGCCAGTCGATGTTGGCGACGGTCGACACCCAGGCGGCCCGGAATTCACGCGGGGCGGGCGGCGGCTCGTCGCCGGCGGGGACGTTGCTCACCAGCGGAGGCGTCGAACTGCAGCCCGACATGAGGCCGCCCATCGCCAGCGCACCGGCGACTCCCGCGAACGCGAATGCGCGTCGTTTTTGATCAGGTTGCAACACCAACTCCTAGACTTTGACGAACCACCGTTTGCGCCACATGCCCCACGCGACGAGGAACATGCACGCATCGAACAACACGGCATGCAGCAGCGACGTATTGACGGCACCGACCGGCAACGCGGCGATCGGCGCGTACAACACCTGCCCCAGCGTGTGCTGGCTGCCGTCCGGCTGCGCGAATTTTACATAGCCCAGCATTTTCGCGACAAATCCGGAAAACGCAAAGATGAACAGTGCGTTCATGCCGTAGATGATGAACGGAAGAGTCCAGCGCGCCGCCAGCGTACGTACACGGGAAGAGGGGCTCACGTCCAGCGGCCAATAGAATGCGGAAAATGCCAGGCAGGCCAGGCCGGTCATCAGGAAGCAGTACGACGGTGTCCACAGGCTCTTGTTGATCGGCATGAGAATGATACCGAGAAACATCCCAATCGCGACGCACGCGATGCCGGCGACCACCAGTCCCACCACCTGCCGCGTGCGGTCCACGCTCGACGCGAGCCAGCGGCCGGCCAGCACGCCGAACAGCTGGCTGCACAGCGCGGGCAACGTGGACACGATGCCTTCCGGATCCCACGTCTTAGCTTGCACCCACAGGTGATTGCCCAGCAGCGTGCGGTCGACCCACGCGCCGAAGTCCTGCCCGGGCTCCAGCACGCCGGCGCCGATGCCGGGCACGGGCACGTACAGCATCAGCACGCTGTACAGCGCCAGCACGCCCGCGATGATGGCCAGTTGCGCGCGCCAGCCGCAATACACGACGATGGGCGCGGCCAGCAACGTGCACAGCGCAATCCGCTGCAACACGCCGGGGATGCGCACTTTGTCGATATTGAAATACGGCATGAAGTTCAGCAGGAAGCCGATCAGGAAGATCAGCAGCGCGCGCTTCGCCAGCTTGGCGAGCAAACGGGGCCTGTCGGCACCGGCTGCTGCCAGGCGGCCCAGCGACAGGGCCATCGCCACGCCGCCGATGAACAGGAAGAACGGGAAGATGCAGTCCGTAAAAGTCCAGCCGTTCCATTTCGCGTGTTCCAGCGGTCCGTACAGATGGCCCCAGTCGCCCGGGTTATTGACCAGCACCATCGCGGCAATGGTAAAACCGCGGAAGGCGTCGAGCGACACGAGGCGGTTATTGTTCACTTCTTCCCGAACTCCGGATCGATCTTGACGAGGGCCGCCATCGCGAAGGCGGGGATCGTCGCGAGGCACGTCCAGACGAAGAAATGCTGGTAGCCGATCATCTCCTGCAGCTTGCCGCTCCACATGCCGGGCACCATCATGCCGAGTGCCATCAGGCCCGTGCAGATCGCGTAATGGGCCGTCTTGTACGGGCCTTCCGACACCATGATCATGTACATCAGCATGGCGGTGAAACCGAAACCATAGCCGAACTGCTCGATCGCGAGGAAGCCGCAGATGACGCCGAAATTCTGCGGCTGCGCGGACGACAGGTACACGAACACAAGGTCGGGCAAGTGCACGGCCAAGACCATCAGCCACAGGCAGCGTTTCAGGCCCAGGCGCGAGATCAGGTAACCGCCGAACAGGCCGCCGATGGTCAGCGCGATGATGCCGATGGTGCCGTAGGCGGTGCCGTACTGCTCGGTCGTGAGACCCAGGCCGCCCGCGCTGACCGGGTCTTTCAGGAATGGCGCGACGAGTTTCAACAGCTGCGACTCGCCCAGGCGGAACGTCAGAATAAAACCGAGGATCAGCCAGATGTCGCGCTTGCGGAAAAAGCTGGCGAAGGTGGCGAAGAAGCTGGCAAGGGGCTTAGTGATTCCCTCCTTGCCCTCGGTCGCCCGGTGGTCGGTGTCGGGTCGCGGCAGCACGGCCTGGTGCCACGCGCACAAGGCGAAGAACAGCCCGCACAGCACGAAGAACACGATGCTCCACGCCTGGTGCACGTCGCCCAACGATGTCGAGAGATGGCCGGCCAGGATCACGAGCGGTCCCTGCGCGGCCAGTGTCGCAAGCCGATAAAACGTCGAGCGCACGCCGACATAGGCGGCCTGCTGCTGCTGGCGCAGGCCCAGCATATAAAAGCCGTCGGCGGAAATGTCGTGCGTGGCGGACGCGAAGGCCATCACCCACATGACCGCCAGGCTGATCATGAAGAACGACGGCAAGTGGAGTGTCCCGCCGACGGCCCCCAACGCGGCGGCCAGCACCAGTTGCAGAGACACCGTCCAGCCGCGCTTGGTGCCGAACAGGTCGACCACCGGCGACCACAGCGGCTTGATCACCCAGGGCAGGTACAGCAGGCTCGTATAAAAGGCGATGTCGGTGTTGGACAGCCCCATGTCCTTGTACATGATGACGGACAGGCTGTTGGCGACGATGTAGGGGATGGCCTGGCCGAAATACAACGAGGGCACCCACAGCCACGGGTTCTTGGATTGCGTAGTCTGCATGTTCTTTCGTCGTCGGCCGGCGGGCGTTGCTGGGGCCCGCGCCGCGTCAGCCGGCCAGGGCGGCGCGCACGCTGCCGCGTGCGCTCTCCAGCAGGGCACGCGCCTGCTCGACAGGGATGTTCTTGGACAAGGCCACGATCGCGACCTTGACATGGAAGTCGCACTGCGCCAGTACCACGCGGGCCGCCGCCTCGTCCGCCCCGGTCGCGAACGACGTCAGGCGGATGGCACGGCGGACCAGCTTGGCATTGGTCGCCTTCAAGTCTACCATCAGGTTGCCATAAACCTTGTTCAAACGCACCATCAAAGCGCTGGAGAAGGTGTTCAGCGCGATCTTCTGCGACGTGCCCGCTTTTAAACGCGTGCTGCCGGAGATGGCTTCCGGGCCCGTGTCCAGGGTGACGCCGATCTCGGCTTCGCCAGTGACGGGCGCCTCCGGATTGTTCGCAAAACCGATCGTCAGCGCCCCGGCCGCCCGCGCGGCGCGCAGGGCGCCCAGCACATAGGGCGTCGCGCCCGATGCGGCGACGGCCAGCACGACGTCGTCCGGCCCCACGTTCGCGTTGCGGATATCGGCCGCGCCCTGGTCCACATCGTCCTCGGCACCTTCGACGGCGACGAACATCGCATCCGTCCCGCCGGCCAGCAGCGCGACGGCCCGGTCGTGCGGCCAGGAGAAGGTCGGGTACAGCTCGACGCTGTCCAGCACGCCCAGCCGGCCGGACGTCCCGGCACCCACGTAGACGAGGCGCCCGCCCCGCTCCATCCGGGGCAGCGCGGCGGTGGGCGGGGTGTTATTAACATCTCCGCGCCCCCGAGGCCGCGCGGCAGGGGGGGTGGGGGGGGGGGGGTGGGAAAAAA
>NZ_JBKYMO010000403.1:0-5143 GCF_047302915.1 Massilia sp. CT11-108
GCACTGCTGGCCCGCGGCGCCACCAACCAGCCGCTGCTGGGCATGCTGCGCGGCCGCGGCGTCGGCATGGACCAGACCATCGACTTCAGCAAGGCTATCCACATCGACGCCGCGCCGGACGACGTCTACGACCTGTGGACCCATTACGAGAACTTCCCGCACTTCATGTCCCACGTCGTCGAGGTGCGCGACCTCGGCCGCGGCCGCTCGCACTGGGTCGTGCGCGGCCCCGGCGGCAGCGAGTTCGAATGGAATGCCGTGCTCACCGAGCAGACCCGGCCGCACCGCCTGGCGTGGCGCAGCGAAGCCGGCGCCGAGATCCCGCAGAGCGGCTCCATCCAGTTCGAACCGCATCGCGGCGGCACCCGCGTCACCGTGCACATGTCGTACGCGCCGCCGGCGGGCGTCGTCGGCCACGGTCTCGCGACCCTGCTCGGGTCCGATCCGAAGACGCAGATGGACGACGACCTCGCGCGCATGAAGGCGTTCATCGAACGGGGCGCCGTGCCGCGCGATGCCGCTCGTCCACGCACCAGCAGCCGCTGGCTGCACTGAGGTGGTCATGGCGACGCCGCAGACCCCGCAGCACACCATCTCGGCGCTGCGCAACGCCGCGCGTCCGTTGACGGGCGGCGACCGCGACTACGACGCCCTGCTCGACCTCGTGGGCGATGCCCGCTTCGTGCTGCTGGGCGAGGCGACGCACGGCACCCACGAGTTCTACGAGGAGCGGGCGCGCATCACGCAGCGCCTGATCGAGGACAAGGGTTTCCACGCGGTCGCGGTCGAGGCGGACTGGCCGGACGCCTACCGCGTCAACCGCTACGTGCGCGGCCGCGGCGATGACCGCAATGCCGACGAAGCCCTGTCCGGCTTCCAGCGCTTTCCGAACTGGATGTGGCGGAACACGGACGTCGCCGCGTTCGTCCAATGGCTGCGGCATCACAACGAGAAGACGGCCGGACCGCGGGTCGGCTTCTATGGCCTCGACCTGTACAGCCTGTTCACGTCGATGGAGGAAGTGCTGCGCTACCTCGACCAGGTCGACCCGAACGCGGCACGCCAGGCGCGCGAGCGTTACGCCTGCTTCGACCATTACCACGAGGACAGCCAGCACTACGGCTATACCGCGAGCCTCGACCTGTCCGCGTCGTGCGAACAAGGCGTCCTCGAGCAGTTACGCCAGCTACAGCAGCGGGCCGCCGACTACATGTACCGGGACGGCGACGAGGAAGCGTTCTTCTACGCCGAGCAGAACGCGCGCCTCGTCAAGAATGCCGAGGAATACTACCGGACGATGTTCCGGGGCCGCGTGTCGTCATGGAATTTACGCGACAGCCACATGGCGGAGACCCTGGATGCGCTTGCCCGCCACCTGTCGAAGGATGGCGAGCCGTCCAAAATCGTCGTCTGGGAACACAATTCCCACATCGGCGACGCGCGCGCGACAGAAATGGGAGAAATGGGCGAGTGGAACGTCGGCGAACTGGCGCGCAAGGAATACGATGGACAGACCCGGCTGATCGGGTTTTCCACGTACGACGGCTTCGTCACGGCCGCCTCGGAATGGGACGCGCCGGCCGAGCACAAGCGCGTCCGGCCGGGCATGCCGGGCAGCTATGAGGAGTTGCTGCACGAGACGGGCATCCCCCGCTTCCTGCTACCGCTTCGGGACGGCATCGACCAGGACGTGCGCGCCACGATGGAGGAACGGCGGCTGGAACGGGCCATCGGCGTCATCTACCTGCCGCGCACGGAGCGCCACAGCCATTATTTTGCCGCCCGCATGGCGCGCCAGTTCGATGCCGTGATCCACATCGACCACACGACGGCCGTGCATCCGCTCGATCGGGGCGGCGGCTGGCATGCGGAGGAACCACCGGAGACTTATCCCACAGGTATCTGACCATTGTGTCCGAAAAACGGGGAACTGTGAAAGTTGGTGAGATTGCAACCCCATACAGACTTGTAAAATGAACAAAGGTGTAAGGCACGCTCCGCGTGCTTTCCTTCTCACTGTTCACTTACAAGGTCATGAAGCCAATCCGGATTTCGATCATTGCCGCCCTGCTCGCGGGCGCCACCTCCCTGCACGCCCAGGAAACCACGTCCAAAGTCGAGCGCTGCGACCGCCCGCTCGGCACCATCGCCGTCACGGAAGCCCAGAGCGAGAGCGCCCACGCGCTGCAGAGCTACGGGCTCGGGTCGCCAGTCGCGCTGCTGCGCATCATGATCCAGCAATCGAACTGCTTCCAGGTGGTCGAGCGCGGGGCGGCGATGGCCAATCTGCAGCAGGAACGCGCGCTCGCCGCGAATGGCGAGACGCTGTCGGGCAGCAACGTCGGCAAGGGCCAGCTGCAGGCGGCCGACTTCGTGATGACGCCGAACGTGCAGTTCGCCGCCGCCAACACGGGCGGCATCGGCGGCGCGATCTCGGATTACGGTGGCCGCCTGCTGGGCGGCCTGGGCCGCATCGCGGGCGGCATCGCGGGCAACCTCAAGTTCAAGGAAGCGCAGACGAGCCTCCTGATCGCGGACGTCCGGTCCGGCATCCAGGTGGCGGCGGAAGAAGGCGTCGCGACGAAGACGGACTTCGGCATTTCCGGCTGGAGCTGGGGCGGCGGCGATTACTCGCGCCTGGGCGGCTATACGAACACGCCGGAAGGCAAGATGGTCGCGGCCAGCCTGCTCGACAACTACAACCGCATCGTGGCGCGCATCCGCAACGAGCCGAGCCTCGTGCGTACCAGCAGCGCGGCCAGCAAGGTGAATGCGCAGGCATCCGCCCGCGAGGGCGTGCCCGTGACGGCCGGCGCCAGCGTGTACGCGCGCCTCGCGACCGTCAAGGTGTACACGGAACCGCGCGCCGGCAGCAAGGTGATGGGGACGTTGAAGCGGTCGGAAGAAGCGATCGCCACCGGCGAAGAGCGCGACGGCTTCGTCAAGATCGACGGCGAGAACGTCTCCGGCGGCTGGGTGCAGCGCACGCTGGTGGCCACGCAGCCCGCGCCGCAGTAATTACTTCACCGGCACGCCGGCCGCCTCCTCCGCCACGCGCACGACGCAGCGGTTGCGGCCGCCGTGCTTGGCGGCATACAGCGCCGTGTCGGCCCAGCCCAGCACCTGGTCCTGCGTGGGCAGCGGGCCGTCCGCGCCGTGCACGAGCGCGATGCCCACGCTGGCCGTGACCTCCAGCGGACCGGCCCCGGTCGCAATGGGCTTCCGGATGGCCTCCACGATCTTGGCGCCGATCCGCTCCGCCTCGTCGACGCCCTTCACGTCTTCCAGCAGGACGACGAACTCGTCGCCGGCCAGGCGCGCGGGCGTGTCCGTGACGCGCACGCAGGCGGCCAGGCGCTGCGCAAATTCCTTCAGCACCTCGTCGCCGACGCCGTGGCCCCACGTGTCGTTGATGGCCTTGAAGTGGTCGATGTCCAGGTAGGCCAGGCCCATCACCTGGCGCTGGCGGCGCACCCGTTCCAGCGCCTGGCCCAGCAGTTCGCCGAACAGGCGGCGGTTGGCGATGCCGGTCAGGCTGTCGAAGCGCGCCATCTGCACGAGCCGGCTTTCCGCCTCCTTCACCCGCGTCATGTCGTGCGCGAGCGCGTACACACCCGCGACGGCGACGTTCACCCTGCCCTGCGCCTGCACGTCCGGCACGAACGTCCATTCCAGGATGCGGTGCCGGCCCTGCGCCTGCAGCGGCATCTCGAACGTGGCGCCGACGCCTTCGAACGCCTGCTTCAGGCGCGGCCGCGCCGCGTCGTAGGCCGGCTTGCCCAGCACTTCCTGCAAATGCATGCCCGGCAGGCGGACCGGTTCCAGGCCCAGCCACGCCTGGAACGTCGCGTTGCCGAAGCCCAGGCGGTGGTTGCGGTCGATGTAGCAGATCAGCACGGGCAGGTTGTCGGCGATCAGGCGCAGGCGCTGCTCGCTCGCGGCCTGCGCCAGTTCCGCTTCCTTGCGCTCGCTGATGTCCATCGCCATCACGAAGAAGCCGGCGACGCGGCCGTCGGCATCGATGTCGGGAATCGTGTCGATCATCTGGTGGCGCCTGGCGTCGTCGCTGCGCACGTCTTCCACGTGGCCGTGCTCGCCCCGCAGCGCGGCACGGATCAGCGGTTCCAGGCGCGCGTAGCCGGCTTCTCCCAGCGCCTCGCTCACCGTGCGCCCGATGAATACGTCCGGCTCGGATCCGATCATGCGGTCGAAGCCGGCGTTGGTGAATTCGAAGCGCTCGTCGCGGTCGACGTAGGCGATCACGGCCGGGACATTGTCGGCGATCGCGCGCATGCGGGCGGCCGCGCGCCCGCGCGCCTGCACGAGGTCGTGGAAGGCACGGCCCAGTTCGCCGATCTCGTCGTTGCGGGCGAGCGCCAGCACCTCGCTGTCGACGCCCTCGTGGCGCACGGCGGCCACATTGCGGCGCAACTCGGCCAGCGGGCGCAGGCCACGGCGCACGAGCCACCACGCAAGCAGGCCCGCGACCAGCGCGAGGATGCCCGCCACGACCAGCACGGTGCGCCGGACCCGGGCGAGCGGCGCGAACGCCTCTTCCTCCGGATAGCGCGCGCCGAGGATCCAGCCGGTCGTCGCCAGGCGTTTATAGGTGACGATGGCGGGACCTTCGCGGTCGCCGCCGATCAGCCAGCCCTCGAAGCCGTGCAGGGCGCGCGCGATGCCCGGCTGGTCGGCGGGCGGCGCCGTCGCGGTCTGGCGTTCCTTCGCCGGCGAATCGATCAGCGTGCCGTCGGCCGACATCAGGAACAGATAGCCGGTGCTGCCCGGCCGCAGGGCGTCGACCTGGCGCAGGAAGCGCGCATGCTGCAGGTCGATGCGGCCCGCGAGCACGTAGACGATCTCGCCGTGGTCGTCGAACACGGGCGCCGTCACCAGCACCATGTTCGCGCCCGACAGGCGGCTCTGGAACGGATCGGACACGATACCGTGGCCGCGCAGCAGCGTTTCTTCGAAGTACGGGCGGCCCGTGGCCGTCAGCGGCTGGGCGGTCGGCATGGAAGCGCCCGACGCCACCAGTTCGCCACTACGGGCAAAGACGGCGATGTTGACGAACTCGTCGCCGACGTCGGCCGTGCGGTTCGCGAGCCAGGCCTGCAGGCGGCGCGGATCGTGGCGGGCGTCG
>NZ_JBKYMO010000404.1:0-5121 GCF_047302915.1 Massilia sp. CT11-108
GCCGCCCAGCACGATCTGGCCTTCGTCGGCGAGACGCCGGACGATTTGCAGGATCTGCTTCTGCTGGGTTTCCACTTCGGACAGGCGCACGGGACCTTTCGATTCCAGGTCTTCGCGCATCATTTCCGCCGCACGTTGCGACATGTTTTTGAAGATTTTATCGCGCAAGTCCTGCGACGCGCCTTTCAGCGCGATGATCAGCATCTCCGACTGCACTTCGCGCAACAGCAGTTGGATGCCGCGGTCGTCGATGTCGATGATGTTGTCGAACACGAACATCTCGTCCATGATCTTCTGCGCCATGTCGTTATCGTAGTTCTTGATGTTCTCCATGACGGAACTTTCCTGCTCGCCGCTCATGAAGTTCAGGATCTCCGCTGCGGTACGCACGCCGCCCAGCGACGACTTCTTGATGTTTTCGTTGCCGGACAGGAGCTTGGTCAGCACGTCGTTCAGCTCGCGCAGGGCGGCCGGCTGCACGCCGTCCAGGGTGGCGATACGGAGCACGACGTCGTTGCGCAGGCGGTCCGTGAAATGGGCCAGCACTTCGCAGGCCTGGTCGCGCTCGAGGTGCACGAGGATCGTCGCGATGATCTGCGGGTGCTCGTTGCGGATCAGTTCGGCGACGGACGGCGAATCCATCCACTTCAGGCTTTCGATGCCGGAGGCGTCCTTGCCGCCCAGGATGCGGTTCAGCAGCACGGCGGCCTTGTCGTCGCCGAGGGCCTTGGTCAGCACCTGGCGGATGTATTCGTCGGAATCGAGGCCGACGGTCGACTGCAGGTCCACGCGCTCGCGGAATTCGCCCAGCACGCTCAAGACTTCCTCGTGCTGCACGGCCTTCATCTGCGCCATGGCGGCGCCCAGCTTGAGCACTTCGCGCGGGCCGAGGAATTTCATCACTTCGGCCGCTTCCGATTCGCCCAGGGCCAGCATCAGGATGGCTGCCTTGGTCGTGCTTTCCTTGTCCTTGTCCTTGTCGCTCATTACTCGGTCCCCAGCCATTCCTTGATCACGTTGGCCACGATGCGCGGATCGTTCTTGGCCATGTCTTTTGCCATTTCCAGGTTGCTCTTGTAGACCTGGACCTTCTGCTGTTCTTCCTCTTCACGCTGGATGCGGGCTTCTTCGTCCGGGTCCGGCTCCGGGTCCGCCTCCGGCACTTCCGGTTCCGGTTCGGGCGGGATCGCCACGGCTTCGTCGAACTTCTTGATCGCCGGCTTGAGCAGCGGCCGCACGAAGCGGAACCACAGGAAGGCCAGCACGAGCGCGATGAAGACGTAGCGTGCGATGTCCTTCGCCAGCGGCAGGTTGGCGGGATCCTTCCACCAGTCCGGCGCCTGCTCTTCCGGCTTGTCGACGCCGTCGAACGGGGCGTTCGTCACGTTCAGCGTGTCGCCGCGCGCCTGGCTGTAGCCCATCGCCTGCTTGACCAGTTCGTTGATCTGCGCGACTTCGGCGGCGCTGAGCGGCTTGACGACGACCTTGCCCGTCTTCGGATCGACGGTGCGGCGGTAGTTCACCACCACGCCGACCGTCAGGCGCTTGATGCCGCCCATCGGTTTCTGTTCGTAGCGGATGGTCTTGTCGACTTCGTAATTGGTCGTGGAATCCTTGCGGCTCGGGCCGGTGCTCGCCTGGGCCTGGGCAGGCTGGCCGCCGCCGTCCAGCGGTGCGGTCGCCACGCCCGGCGGCTGGTTCGACAGCGCGCCCGGGATGCCCGACGGGTTCGTGCTGCCCGGACCGGACTGCTCGGACGTCTGCTGGCTGCGGATCGCCTGCGGTTCCGGCGGCGAATTCGGCTTGTACATCTCGGCCGCGGTGTCGGTCTGGGCGAAGTCGACTTCGGCGGTCGCTTCGGCGCGCACGTTGTTCTGGCCGACGAGCGGGGCGATGATCGACTGGACCTGCTTGACGATGTTCTGCTGCAGCGCTTCGACGTATTTCAGCTGGTTCGGGTCGAGCTGCTTGCCGTTCTTGTTGGCGCTGTCCGACAGCAAGGTGCCGTTCTGGTCGACGACGGTCACGTTGGCCGGCGTCAGTTCCGGGATCGACGACGCCACCAGGTGCACGATCGCGCTGACTTGCGCCTGGTCGAGGGCGCGGCCCGGCTGCAGGTTCAGGAGGACCGATGCGGTCGGCTTCTGCTGGTCGCGCACGAACACGGACGGCTTCGGCAGCGCCAGGTGCACGCGGGCCGAGCTGACGGCGGACAGTGACTGGATCGAGTTGGCCAGTTCGCCTTCCAGCGAGCGCTGGTAGTTGACCTGCTCGACGAATTGCGACGTGCCCAGCTTCTGGTTCTCCAGCAGCTCGAAGCCGACGTTGCCGGCGCGCGGCAGGCCCTGCTGGGCCAGCTTCAGGCGCAGGTCGTGGATGCGGTCGGCCGGCACGAGGATCGCGCTGCCGCTGTCCGAGAATTTGTACTTGACCCCCATCTGGTCGAGCGAGGCGGTGATGGCGCCGCCGTCCTTGTCGGTGTAGTTGGAGAACAGCACCTTGTATTCCGGCGCCGACGTCCACAGCCACAATGCCGCGACGATGGCCACCACGCCGGCGATGACGCCGCCGATGACGATGCGTTTACCGTTCGTCGTCTGCCAGAACTTCGGCTTCGCGTCGGCCGGGGTTGCGATGTCGCTGTCGAGGAGTTCTTCCGCTGTCGTTGCCATGTTGGGGGGAGGGAATGGGTGTATGAACGCCATTATGGAGCCGTACGGCAACATTCAAACCCCGGAATAAGGCCCTGTTTACCGTGCTGCTCGAAGGCAATCGTTGCCCGGGCGCTGATATTCTGACAGCCTGAATCGATTTGTTTGACAGGCACTGGGAGAACGGACATGAACATCGGCGGCATCGACAGCAGCCGGATCGAAGCGATGATGGCGCAGCTGAAGTCGGCGGCACAGAAGCCGGCCGGCCCGGCGTCGCCGGCGGAGGCGCTGGGCGGGCTGGGCGGCATCGGCAAGCTGGGCGCTCCCGATGCGGCCGAATCATCGACCAGGGTCAGCTTCTCGGATGCGCTGCAGGCGTCGCTGCAGAACGTCAGCAATTCCCAGATCCAGGCGGACGAGATGGGCAAGAAGTTCGCCGCCGGCGACGATTCCGTGAGCCTGTCCGACACGATGATCGCCATGCAGAAAGCGAGCATCAACTTCCAGGCCACGGTGCAGGTGCGCAACAAGCTGGTGTCGGCTTATCACGACATCATGAACATGCAGGTGTGACGATCACTTGACGTCCACGCGCCCCTTCATCACCGGATGCAGCGTGCAGAGATAGTCGAACGACATCTTCGCAGGCACCACCCAGCGCCAGGTCTTCCCGGGCTGCAGGTCGCCCGACTTGACGCCGGCCGCCGTCACGTTGTGGACGAACATGTCGCGGTTCTCCCACACGATCGTATCTCCCTTCCTGACCTGCACGACCTGCGGCGTGAACTTCATGCCGTCGATGACGACGTGGTGTTCCGCCGCGCCGGCCATGAGGGGCAGCGCACACGACGCGGCGAACAGCGTGGCAAATGCGGTCTTCACTTGAGTTCGGCCTGGATGTGCTTGGCATGCTCCAGGTGCGCCACGAACGCCGGGCGGACCTTGACGAGCAGGGCCTTCAGCTCGGCATTCGAGGCGTTCGGGATCAGCGTCTTGTCGAGTGCGCCAAGCACGGTCTCGTGGTACGTCACTTCGTTGTCGACATAGGCCTTGTCGAACGCCTTGCCGGACAGGGCGGCCAGCCGGGTGCGCGTCGCCGCGCCGTCCTTCGTCAGGCTCTTGCTGGTGTCGTTGTCCTCGGGCGTCACGTGCAGTTTCTGCACCAGCGCGACGGCCTGCTGGTTGACGCCGGCGTGGTCGGCCACCATGCGCTGGGCGAAGGCGCGCACGTCCTTGTTCTGCGTTTTCGTCTCGGCCTGCTTGCCGGCGTCGATATCGACCGCATTGGCGGCGACGACGATGGCGGCGATCTGCGCATCGTTCGGGCCGGCCGCGTGGGCGGTGGCGCTCAGGGCGAGCAGGGCGGACAGCAGCAGCGGGGCGGATTTGTTCATGGCGGACTCCTTGAATGAATGGTTTAGGTGAAACAATCCATTCGATGCACGCTTCGGCGCGCGCGTTCCCGCTTCGTGTCAGGTGGACGGTTCCGCGTCCAGCCGGCGCCGGACCGCCTCGACGATCCGGTCGCAGCGCGCGCCGTCGAACCCGAACGCATCCTCGATCGCGAAATCGATCTCGCGTGCGAGCGCCTCGCGCAGCATGGCCCGCGCGCGGAAATAACGGGTGCGCACGGTCGCCGCGGGGATGTCGAGCGTGGCCGCCGTCTCTTCCACGGTCAATTCCTCCACCGCACGCAGCATGAACACCGTGCGGAAGGCGGCCGGGAGCTTGTCGATGCCCGTTTCGATCAGGCGCCGCGTCTGGGCGCGCAGCGCGGCCAATTCCGGCTGTGCCGGCTCGTCCAGCCGGTCGCGGGGCAGGATCGCATCGTCCGAACCGAAATCCGCGCCCAGTTCGATGACGTCGGCGAGCCGCCCGTTCTTACGCTGGCGCATCAGCGCGGCATTGACGACGATGCGGGTGAGCCAGGTGCCGAGCGCCGACTCGCCGCGAAAGCCGGGCAGGGCACGATAGGCCTGCAGATAGGCATCCTGGAGTGCATCTTCGGCTTCCGCATCGTCGCGCAGGACGCTGCGCGCGACGCGGTACAGGCGGCGGTTGTAGCGCCGCATCAGATCGGAGAACGCGTCGCGGTCGCCGGCGCGGATACGGCGTAGCAGCGCGTCGTCGTCGAGGGAAGAGGGGTTCGGTGCGGCGGCCTGCATGGGATCTCCTGGTCGTATGCCTGACGATTGGATGCGGGACCGAAGCCCCGCGTTCCCGCCTTCAGGATACTCGCAGGCCATTACACAAATTCGGGGTCAGAGCACTTTTTCGATCAAGAGCCAACAGGTATTAATCCGTGGAGACCGACGTCTGTCGTCAGCGCCCGCCCTCTTGTCTACGCAGGCCAGCTAGCGAACAGCGCTGGTGATCAATTGTTCAGAAATGTGCTCTGACCCTGAGCCTTCCCCTCAAATTTTGCTCAGATGTCATAGGTAAGCATCATGGAAGTCAGCTCTGACGA
>NZ_JBKYMO010000405.1:0-5071 GCF_047302915.1 Massilia sp. CT11-108
ATCGGACTACGCCGCCGCTTCGCCGCGGCCGGCGGGGACGATTACGAACTGTGCTTCACGGCGCCGGTGGCGCAGCGCGATGCGATCGTGGCCGCCGGCGCGGCCAGCGGGACGGCCGTGACGCGGGTGGGGTCGATCACTTCCGAACGGGGCTTGCGTCTCGTCGATGCGGACGGCACAGATCTCGATCTGCAGCTGGCCGGCTGGGACCATTTCAGCGCGGGCTGACCTACGCCGCTTCCTCGTCACCGCGCGGCGTCTTGCGGTCATCGTACGGCCCGTGCGTGAGCCAGTACTGGCGGAACGCGAGCCGCACGTTGTCGCGCAATTCCGTCTCGTTCCACGGTTTCGTGTAGAAGCGGTAGATGGCGCCCCGGTTGATCGAATCGAGCACCGTCTCCACGCCCGTGTAGCCGGACAGGATGATGCGCATCGTGTCCGGATACATCTCCTTGACCTTGCTGAGGAATTCGGTGCCGTTCATCACGGGCATCTTCTGGTCGCACAGGATCACCTGCACGTGGTACAGCGCCAGCAATTCGAAGCCCTCGGCGGGCGACGCGGCCGTCAGCACGCGGTAGTTGTCGCGCCTGAACAGCCGGTGCAGTGCGGCCAGCACGTTGACGTCGTCGTCCACCAGCAGCAGCGTCTGGACGTTGCGGTCGTCCTCCGCCGGGCGCGTCGGCTGGGCGCGGTTCTCCAGCACCAGCCGGGCCAGGTCGGCCGGCGGCAGCGCGCGCGAAAAATGAAAACCCTGGATCTCGTCGCAGCGGTGGCGGCGCAGCAGCGCCATCTGCGCGCGCGATTCCACGCCCTCCGCGATCACCTGCATGTGCAGGCTGTGCGCCATGCTGATGATGGCCAGCGCGATCGCGGCGTCGTCCGGGTTCGTCGTGATGTCGCGCACGAACGCGATGTCGATCTTCAGCTTGTCGATCGGGAAGCGCTTCAGGTACGCGAGGCTCGAATAGCCGGTTCCGAAATCGTCGATGGCGATGCGGATACCCAGCGCTTTCAACCGCTCCAGCACTTGCACCGTGTGCTCGAAGTTCGACATCAGCGCGCTTTCCGTCAGCTCCAGTTCGAGCAGGCCCGGATCCACGCGGTGCTCCGCCAGCGCCGCGCGGATGTCGCCTTCCAGGTCGCCCTCGACGAACTGGCGGCTCGACACGTTGACGGCCACGCGTACGTCGCGCACGCCCTCCGCATTCCACGCGGCGATCTGGCGGCAGGCCTCGTCGATGATCCACGCGCCCACGCGCACGACCATGCCCGTGTCTTCCATGACGGGCACGAATTCGGCCGGATACACGAGGCCGACGCCGGGACGGCGCCAGCGCAGCAGCGCCTCCACGCCGGTCACGCGGCCCGTGTTCAGGTCCAGCTTGGGCTGGTAGTGCAGCTCGAACTGCTCGCCGTCGATGGCCGCGCGCAGCGCCAGTTCGAGGTCGAGCCGCGCCAGCACCTGCACGTTCATCCCGGCCGTGAAGAAGCGGTAGCCGTCGCGGCCCGCCTCCTTCGCGCGCACCATCGCCACGTCCGCGTATTTCACCAGCGTGCCCGGGTCCGTGGCGTCGTCCGGGTACATCGCGATGCCGATGCTGGCCGTCAGCACGGCCTGCTGGCCGTTCAGGTCGAACGGCGCGCGCAGCGCCTCGCGCACCTCGTTGGCGACGCTGACCGCTTCGTCCTCCGTCTGCTCGCGCGTCATCGTCAGGATCAGCGCGAACTCGTCGCCACCGAGCCGGCCGATCGTGTCGCGCAGGCGTACGCAGCGCACCAGTCTCGTGCTGAACTGGCGCAGCAGCTCGTCGCCCAACGCGGGGCCGAGCGAGTCGTTGACGATTTTAAAGCGGTCGAGCGTGATGAACAGCACGGCGATGCGCCAGTTCTTGTCTTGCGCGAGTTCGATGGCGTCGCGCAGCGTGTGGAAGAACAGGCTGCGGTTCGGCAGGCCGGTCAGGCTGTCGTAGTTCGACATGTGCTTCAGGCGCTGCGCGGCCTGCAGGCGCTCGCTGATGTCGCGCGCGACGGCGATCAGGATGCGGTGGCTGTTGTCCTGCTGCTGCAGCTGCCAGCTGATCTCGACCGGCACCGCGCCCTGCCCGTCCGCGCGCAGCAGCTCCGTCTCGACGATGTCGTGCTCGCGCGACGTGGACGCCGGGTCCGCATAGCGTTCGAGCTGAGCGCGTTCCGCGAGGCCCAGCGCCACCGGATCGATGCGCAGCAACGCCTCGCGCGAAAAACCCAGCATGCGGCAGGCGCCGTCGCTGACGTCGACCATCGCCATCGTGCGCGCGTCGACGAGGAAGATGGCGTCGGTGGTCGCGTCCATCGCGCCGCGGAAGCGCTGCAGCTCGGCCGTCCGCTCGCGCACCGTGCGCTCCATGCGCGCGCCGTAGTCCTGCGACTCCTTGTGGAACAGCCGCACTTCGAGCAGGTTGCGGATGCGCGTCAGGACCTCCACCGTGTCGAACGGCTTGCCGATGAAGTCGCGCGCGCCCGCTTCCAGCGCGGCCAGCTTCTTGTCCGGCTCCGCCGTCACCACGAGCACGGGCAGCCAGGACTCGCGCTCCATCGGCTTCAACGCTTCCATCACCTGGAAGCCGTCCATGTGCGGCATCTGCAGGTCGAGGATGATCAGGTCGTAGCGATGCTGCAGGTGCAGCGCGGCGACCTGGCGCGGGTCGGTGGTGCTGGCGACGTGCTCGTAGCCGCTGGTCTTGAGCAGGAACTCGAGCAGCTGCACGTTCACCGGTTCGTCGTCGACGACGAGGATGTGCGCGTGGCGGATGTCGGTGGGGGAAATCATGGGGTCGTCCTCATTCGGGCTGACAGTACGGCGTCGATGGCCTCGTTGAACTGGCCGATGTCGATCGGCTTGGTCAGGTAGTACGTGAAGCCGGCCGCCAGCGCGCGGTCGATGTCGGCGCGCATGGCGTTGGCGGATACCGCGATGGCCGGGATCCGCGCGGTCTCGGGTTCGCGGCGCAACTGCGCCAGGACCTCGAACCCGGAGAGGCCGGGCAGGTTCAGGTCCATCAGGATGACGTCGGGTTTCTGGCTGCGCGCGAGCGACAGGCCGAAGTGGCCGTCCGGCGCGCTCACGAGGCGCAGGTCGGACCGGAAGCGCACGATCTCCTGCACGAGCTTCAGGTTGGCCGGATTGTCTTCGATGTACAGCACCGTATGCGGCTCTCCGGGTCCGGTGCCGTCCGCCGGGACGGGCACCGACCGCGCGGCAGGCGGGGCGGCAGGCAACGCGCCATCCGTACCGGCGACGGCCAGCTCGATCCAGAACACGCTGCCCACGCCGGGGCTGCTGGTCACGCCGATCTCGCCGCCCATCAGCTCGACGAGGCGGCGCGTCACCACGAGGCCGATGCCCGTGCCTTCCTGCGTGCCCGCTTCCTGGCCCAGGCGGTTGAAGGGCTGGAACAGGCCCGCGACCTGTTCAGGGCTCAAGCCCATGCCCGTGTCCTGCACCGACAGGCGCAGGCGCTGCGGCGCCGGTTGCGCGCAATCGACGACGATGGCGCCGCCGTCGCGGTTGTACTTCACCGCGTTCGACAACAGGTTCAGCAGGACCTGCTTCAGGCGCGTACGGTCGGCCAGCAGGCGCGCCGCCGGCGCCTCCGGGAACAGCACGCGCACGCCGCGCGCGGCGGCCAGCGGCGCGATCATGCCCTCGCATTCGGCGAGCACCTCGGCCAGCAGCACCGGCTCCATCGACAGGCTCACGGCCCCCGCCTCGACCTTGGCCAGGTCGAGGATCTCGTTGATCAGGGTGAGCAGGTGCCGGCCGGATTTCAGGATATGGCCGGAGAATTCGAGCTTCTGCTCCGGCGTCGTCGGCATGTCCTTCGATGCCAGGATCTGCGCGAAGCCGAGGATGGCGTTGAGCGGCGTGCGCAGCTCATGGCTCATCGACGACAGGAACGCGGACTTGGCCTGGTTGGCATTCCGCGCTTCGTCGATCGCGAGTCCCAGTTCCGAATTGGCGAGCTCCAGCTGGGCCGTGCGTTCCTGCACGCGCGCTTCCAGGCCTTCGTTCAGGCGCGCGATCTCGCGGTTCGAGTCTTCGAGCGCGCGCGTGCGCTGTTCGATCTCGGTCAGCATCGCGTTGAAGGAGTCGACGAGTTCCGCCGCCTCGTCCTCGCTGATGCGCGGTGCGCGCCGCGAATAGTCGCGCCGCGCCACGACTTCGCGCGCGATGCGGGTGATGGCATCGATGGGCGTCGTGATCGTGTGGCCGAGGCGGCGCACGAGCAGCCACGCGGTGAACAGGGCCAGCACCGTCACGCACGCGCAGATGACGAGGTAGTCGCGCATGCGTTCCATCAGCTGGTTTTCCGAGCGCAGGTAGACGGTGCCGAGCAGGTCGCCGTTTTCGCTGATCGGCTTGTACAGCACCAGTTCGTCGCCGCGCCCGACATAGGTTGCCGTGCCGCCCGCATGCACGGACCGGCCGCCCTTCGCGGGCCGCACCGGGAACGTGCTGTCCGCGCCGGGCGCCACATAGGTCGCGAACAGCGCGCCCTTCTCGTCGTAGATCGCGGCGGCGCGCACCGACGGCCGGCTGCGCAGCAGGGCCAGGTTCTCGCGCGCGAGGCGCGCGTCGTCGAAGGCCAGCGCGGCCGACGTCATGTGCCCCACCAGTTCGGCCTGCGTCGCGAGGTCGGTCAGCAGCGCGTGTTTATAGCTGCGCAGGTCGTAGACGACGACGGTGCCGACGGACACGGCCAGCGCGGCGAGCGTCGTCGACATCACGATCGTGACGAGTTTTTCGCGGATGGAGCGGCGCGGACGGATCATGGCATCACCACGTCGCCAGCGCCAGCAGGCGCGCGCTGATGCGCAGCTGCGCGGCCATCGCTTCGAGCCGGTCGATGCGCAGCCGCAGGCGATCCCCGTCGGCCACGAGTCCGACGACGCAACCGGGTGCGGGGACGCCGTCGCACACCGTCAATACGGGCTGGCTGCGCACGGCCGCGAGCAACCGGCCGCGCGCGGGCGACGCGGCCACGTACAGGACGTGCAGGCCGCGCGCCTGCGCGTGAAAAGACCATCA
>NZ_JBKYMO010000406.1:0-5044 GCF_047302915.1 Massilia sp. CT11-108
GGGCGTCAAGAACCCAGTGCTGCTGGCGCGGGCCGTCGTCTTCCATCGATACGACCGCCGCGATGGCGGCCTCGAGCGCGCGGGCTTCCGGCGCCGCCGTGCACGACGATTGCATATCCTTGGGTAACGCTCATGTTGTTCTTCTCTCCTGGGAAACTTGTGCAATGCGCGCACCAACGCGGTGCGGCAAAGCGGATACCGCATTATGCAAAACATAAGAAAATAGAAACATCGGTCGCGTCGCCGTGTGGTTGTCGGACGCGGCTTACACGGATCAGGTTGACGAGAAAGCTGTCCGTAGGAGTGGGAATACGGGTATCCCGGCGCGCTTCGTTTCAGCCGGGAACGCGTTCTGACAGCGTTGCGCTACCGCATCGCGGATACGCTGCGCAGCGCCTGGCGCAGTTCGCGCGCCACCTGGCGGCGCCGCGTATCGTCCACGAAGCGCCCGATCTCGACCTTCACGCCGCGCGATTCCAGTTGGATCAGCGTGCGGCGGCGTTCGTCCGGCACGACGACGCGGGTCCACAGTGGATCGAGCCGCACGAGTTCCCGGTGGTCGGCCTGGACGCAGGTGACGAGCAGGCCGGACTCGGACAGGGCGATGCGCTCGTGGTCCGTCGCGTGGCGCGCATAGACGAGGAGGGCGAGCCCGACGAGTGCCAGCTCGAGCAGGGAAAACGCGAGGACGAACCAGATGCCTTGAAGGAGAAAGCCGAGCGCGACGGCGAGCGAGCCGAGACACAGGACGGCGTACGCGCGCGCGACCTGGCGCGGGGACAGGGAGCAATTGCGCCGCAATGTCCATTCGCGCGTCATGGAGGCACTCCCGGGTTCACTTGACGAGCGGCGGCGTCTCGAACGTGTGGAAGGGCGCCGGGCTGGGGACGGTCCATTCGAGGCCTTCCGCGCCTTCCCATGGCTTCGGCGGTGCGGGCGCGCCGCCGCGGATGTTCGGGATCACGACCCAAACGAGCCAGTACACCTGCGACAGGCCGAACAGCAGGGCGCCGACGGACGTGATGGCGTGGAAGTCCGTGAACTGGACGGGATAGTCGGCGTAGCGGCGCGGCATGCCCGCCAGCCCGAGGAAATGCATCGGGAAGAAGGTCACGTTGACCCAGACGAGCGAATTCCAGAAGTGAAAACGCCCCCGTCGTTCGTCGATCATGTGTCCGGTCCATTTCGGCGCCCAGTAGTAATAGCCGGCGAACAGGGCGAACAGCGACCCCGCCACCAGCACGTAATGGAAGTGCGCGACCACGTAGTAAGTATCCTGCACCTGGACGTCGATCGGCGCCACGGAGAGGATGAGGCCCGTGAACCCGCCGATCGTGAATACCCAGATGAAGCCGACGGCGAACAGCATCGGACTTTCGAAACTGAGCGACCCCTTCCACATCGTGGCCACCCAGTTGAACACCTTCACGCCGGTGGGGACGGCGACCAGCATCGTCGCATACATGAAGAACAGCTGGCCCGTGACGGGCATGCCCGTCGTGAACATGTGGTGCGCCCACACGATGAACGAGATGATGGCGATGGCGGCCGTCGCATAGACCATCGACGCATAGCCGAACAGGGCCTTGCGCGAAAATGCGGGAATGACCTGCGAGATGATGCCGAAGCCGGGCAGGATCATGATGTAGACCTCGGGGTGGCCGAAGAACCAGAAGATGTGCTGGTACATGACGGGGTCCCCGGCACCGGCCGCGTTGAAGAACGTGGTGCCGAAATGGCGGTCGGTGAGGATCATCGTGACGGCCGTCGCGAGCACCGGCATCACGGCGATCAGCAGGTAGGCGGTGATCAGCCACGTCCAGCAGAACATCGGCATCTTCATCAGCGACATGCCGGGCGCGCGCAGGTTCAGGATCGTCGTGACGATGTTGATGGCGCCCATGATGGACGACACGCCCATCATGTGCACGGCGAAGATCGTCATGTCCATGCCCGGCCCCATCTGGACCGACAGGGGCGGGTACATGGTCCACCCGGCCGCGTTGGCGCCGCCGGCGACGAAGAACGAGCCCACGAGCAGGATCGCGGCGGGCGCCAGGAGCCAGAACGAGAAATTGTTCATGCGTGCGAACGCCATGTCGGCCGCGCCCACCTGCAGCGGGATCATCCAGTTCGCGAACCCGACGAAGGCGGGCATGATGGCGCCGAAGATCATCACGAGGCCGTGCATGGTGACGAACTGGTTGTACAGCTCCGGCTGGAAGAATTGCAGACCGGGCTGGAACAGTTCCAGCCGGATCAGCAGGGCCAGCACGCCGCCGACCATGAACATGGTGACGGAGAACCACAGGTACAGCGTGCCGATGTCCTTGTGGTTCGTTGCGAACAGCCAGCGGCGCCACCCGTGCGGGTGGGTGTGCCCGCCGGCATGGCTGCCGGGGCTGTAATCGGAACTGCCTGCCGTCGTCGACATATCTGCTCCGTTTGGCGTCGTGTGCATGAGACAAGCCGGGCCGGCGTTGGTTCCGCGCCCGGAATCTGGTAACATCTCGCCCCTTTCATCGAGAGACTTCCATGGCCAACGCTTGCGGCGTCGATTTCGGCACGTCCAATTCCACCGTCGGCTGGGTGCGGCCCGGCCAACCCACGCTGCTGCCCCTCGAGGACGGCAAGGCGACCCTGCCGTCCGTCGTGTTCTTCAATGCCGACGACGAGCAGGTACGCTACGGCCGCGCCGCGCTGGCCGACTATCTGGAAGGCTATGACGGGCGCCTGATGCGGTCGCTGAAGAGCCTGCTGGGCACCAGCCTGATGGATGGCCAGACGGAGGTCGCGGGCCGCGCGTTGCCGTTCCGTCAACTGCTGGGGCATTTCATCGGCGAGGTCAAGCGCCGCGCCGAGTGCGAGGCGGGCCGCGGGTTCGACCGTGCCGTGTTCGGCCGCCCCGTGTACTTCGTCGACGACGACCCGGAGGCGGACCGCCTCGCCGAGGACACGCTGGCCGACATCGCCCGTTCCGTGGGCTTCACGGAGATCGGCTTCCAGTACGAACCGATCGCGGCCGCGTTCGACTACGAATCCCGCATCGAACGCGAGGAACTGGTGCTGATCGCCGACATCGGCGGCGGCACGTCCGACTTCTCGCTCGTGCGCCTGGGGCCGGCGCGCGCGAACCGCCTGGACCGCCGCGACGACATCCTCGCCACCGGCGGCGTGCACATCGGCGGCACGGACTTCGACAAATACCTGAGCCTGGCGTCCGTCATGCCGCTGCTGGGCCATGGCAGCACGCTGCTGTCGGGGGCCTCGGTGCCGTCGAGCTATTATTTCAACCTGGCGACGTGGCACACGATCAACCAGGCTTATACGCGCAAGAGCGTCGCGCAGCTCGCTGACCTCGTGCGCGACGCGGCCGAGCCCGACAAGCTCAAGCGCCTGCAGCGCCTGATCGACGACCGCGCCGGCCACTGGCTCGCGATGCGCGTGGAAGAAGCGAAGATCGGCCTGTCGGACACGCCGGAAGTGGCGCTCGACCTCGACCGCCTCGACCCGCCCGAACTGCTGCGCGTGCACCGCGACCTGTTCACGGACGCGATCGCCGGCATGATCGACAGCGTCGGCGCGACCGTGCAGCGCCTGCTGGACGAAGCGGGCATCGGGCCGGAGCGCGTCGATACCGTGTTCTTCACGGGCGGTTCCAGCGGCGTGGCGAGCCTGCGCGAGCGGATCGCCGCGATCGTACCGGACGCGCGCCGCGTCGAAGGCGACCTGTTCGGCAGCATCGGCGCCGGGCTGGCGATCGACGCCGCCCGTAAGTTTGGTTGAAGCGATCTGGTCAAAGAAAGGATCACCGTGTTCGAACGCCCCATCGTCATGCTCGACTTCGAGACCACCGGCCTGTCGCCCGACGGCGGCGACCGCATCACCGAGGTGGCGGCCCTGCGCATCGCGGACGGCCGGATCGTCGAGCGCTACGTCTCGCTCGTGAACTGCGGCGTGCGCGTGCCGTCGTTCATCACCCAGCTGACGGGCATCACGCAGGCGATGGTCGACGGCGCGCCGCCGGCCGCCGAGGTCGTGCCCGCGCTCATCGACTTCATCGGCGACGACGTGCTGGCCGCGCACAATGCGAGCTTCGACGAGAAATTCCTCAAGGCCGAGGGCGCGCTGCTGGGACACGGTTGCCGGCATGGCGGGCTCGTGTGCTCGCTGAAGCTGTCGCGCCGCGTGTTCCCCGGCATGGCGAGCTACAAGCTGGGCCAGTTGTCGCGTGCGCTCGGCATCGTGTTCAAGGGCAACGCCCACCGGGCCGAGGCCGACGCCGAAGTGGCCGCCCAGCTGCTGCTGCACATCGGCCGGCACCTCGGCGACGCCTACGGGCTGGCGGGCGTCGACCCGGACCTGCTCGTCTCGCTGAACCGCGTGGCGGCCGCGAAGGTCGACGCATTCATGGGCGTGTACGCGGCCGGGCGGCGCGTAACGGCCTGATCCGGCTTTATATTTCCTGCATGCAGTAGGGCTTCGTCGCGTGGCACTGTCCCCGCCGGCCGAGCCGTCGCGCCGGCGTCGTTTTTGCCGTCGTCCATCCCCTTCACGTTGTTGCAAGTCAAATCCGTAATGCATCTCGTCATTACAATTTTTGCAATTCTTGGCCTCAACGCGTGTCCGTCAGGAGCTACCGCATGCACAGTCACGAGTCCCTCCCGCGCGCCGGCGCGCTCGCCTGGTTCGCCCGCGCCGCCGCGTGTGGCGATGCCTATGCGCAGTTCAACCTGGGCATGATGTACAAGGAAGGCGACGGTGCCCCGCAGGACGACGTCGCCGCCTGCCGGTGGCTGGAGCGGGCCGCGCGCCAGCGTCTCGCGTTCGCCCAGAACCACCTGGGCAGCATGTATTTCCTGGGGCGGGGCGTGGTGCAGTCCGACTACGAAGCAGCGTACTGGTTCGGCCTCGCCGCCGCGCAGGGCGACGCGTCGGCGCAGCAGAACCTGGGCGACCTGTACCGGGCCGGGCGGGGCGTCGTGCGCGACTCCGCCCAGGCCGTCGCCTGGTACTACAAGGCGGCCGAGCAGCCGCTGGGCGC
>NZ_JBKYMO010000407.1:0-5035 GCF_047302915.1 Massilia sp. CT11-108
CGGCGGCCGAACAGAGCCTGCAGCACTGGGCCGCCGACGGCATGCCGGTGGCCGAGCGCGAGCTCGCGCTGCTGTACCGGAAGCGCCATCGCGACGACCAGGCGCGCGCCCTGTTCCTGCGCGCGGCACGCCAGGGCGATTCTGAAGCGGCCCATCAACTCGGGGAGCTGGAACGCGACCGTCCAGGTACGAACGCCCAGGCCGCGCAGTGGTACCGCCAGGCCGCGCAGCAAGGGCACCCGAAGGCCGCGCTGAGGCTCGCGCTGCTGTTGAAGAACGGCGACGGCATCCCGACGGATAAAACGGCTGCCGCGCACTGGCTCGGCGTGGCCGCCCAGGCGGGCGATGCGCATGCGATGTTCCTGTTGTCGAACGCGTATGCGGACGGCGACGGCGTGCCGGCCGATCCACGCCGCGCGCGCGACCTGCTGGAACGCGCGGCCGACCGCGAATACCCGGCCGCGATCCAGGAACTGGCGCTCGTCAAGCAGACGGGCGACGACCTCACGGCCAAGGATGCCGCGGAGGCGGACCAGCTGCTGAAGGAAGGCGCGGAACACCGGCGCAGCAACGCCCGCCGTTTCTAAAACGGCCCCAATCAGGTGAACTTGTAACCTTGACATCGATCCTACCGTGTGACCGTCATTCTCCAAAGAATGGCAAACTCTGGCAGTTGAGTTTTACGGAGGTATCGAATGCGCGTGGTTAGCTGGAATATTCACTGGGGCTGTGGGAGGGACGGGCGCATCCGGATCCACGCAATCATCGATGTGCTGCGCAAGCTGAATCCCGACGTGATCTGCCTGCAGGAAGTGGCCGCCAACCATCCCGAACTGGAGGGCAGCGCCAGCGCGAGCCAGTTCAAGCAACTGGCCGGCGCGTTCGGCGGGTACCACATGATCGAGCAGGCGCCGAGCGAAATCTACCGGAACAACCTGCCCCGCCAGTTCGGCAATCTCCTGCTGTCCAAATACCGCATCACCCAGGCGCAGCGCCACATGCTGCCCTGGCCCGTCGATCCGGAACACCCGGCCGGCATGCCGCGCGGGATGATCGAAACCGTGCTGGAAGCGCCTGGCGGCAAGCTGCGCGTGCTGACGACCCACCTCGAATACTATTCGCCCATGCAGCGCCGCGCGCAGATCGCCCGCATCCGCGAACTGCACGAGGAAGCGTGCGCCCGCGCCGCCGTCTACCAGCCGGAACCCGCGCTCGAGCCGCCGTTCCAGCTCGGCTTCCGGCCCGGCACGGCGATCTACTGCGGCGATTTCAATTTTGGTCCGGATTCGGAAGACTATCGCGCCCTGCTGGCGCCCGCATCAAGCGGTGCGCTGGGCCTCGTCGACGCCTGGCGCGTGCATCACGGCGACATCCCGCGCGCCCCGACGGCGGGCCTGCATGGCTTCAAATGGCCGGAAAAGCCCGACTGCTACGATTATTTCTTCGTCACGGAAGACCTGGCGGGACGCGTGGCCGACATGAGCGTGCAGTCCGAGACGTCGGCCTCGGACCACCAGCCCATCGTGCTCGATCTGAACTGAGAACCGCTCAGGCGGCCGGTTCCTCGTCCTGCTCGAGCTCCTCGTCCTGCTGCGCGATCTGGCGCAGCGCCTGCTCGAACACCTCGGGCGGCTGGCCGCCGGAGATCAGGTGGCGCTGGTTGATCACGATCGCCGGCACCGAGCGGATACCGGCACGCTGCCAGTAGTACTCGAGCTGGCGCACCTCGTCCGCATACGCGTTGGATGCCAGCACCTGGCGCGCGGCCTCCACGTCGAGGCCGACCTCGCCCGCCGCGCGCAGCAGCACGTCGTGCGCGCCCGGGTTCTCGCCCAGCGTGAAATACGCCTCGAACAGCTTTTCCTTCAGCGCCTGCTGGCGGCCCTGGCCTTCCGCCCAGTGCAGCAGGCGGTGCGCGTCGAACGTGTTGTAGATGCGGCCGCGTTTGCTCATGTCGAACGTGAAGCCGACGGCCTCGCCGCGCTGGCGGATCATCTCGCGCGACTGTTCCTGCTGGGCGGGGGTAGAGCCGTATTTCTCGGTGATGTGTTCGAAGATGTCCTGGCCTTCCGGACCCATGCCCGGGTTCAGCTCGAACGGCTGAAAGTGCATGTCGACCGTAATGTCGCCGCCCACCCGCTCCAGTGCCTGTTCGAGCGATTTCAGGCCGATCACGCACCACGGGCACGACACATCCGACACGAAGTCGATTCTCATCTGCTTGCTCACTTTTTCACCGCCTTCCAATTGGTTTCATTAACGCTGATGGCATATGGTGACACATCGAACGAAAGGGAGCAGCGCGCCAAACAAATTCGGCAAATAGTGTTCGGAGCAATTTCCAAAAACCGGGCTCTGACCCCGGTTCTGGTTTATTTCTTTTTGACGGCCGGTTTGGCGGTCGCGGCACCCTTCGATTTGCTGCCGATCTTCGACTCCTTGCCGGCCATGAGATTGCCGATGTTGCTGCTGTGGCGGTAGAGGAGCAGCAGGCTCATCGCGATGACGGCGAACAGTTTTTCGTCCGCGCCGAACAGCAGTCCGTAATAGAACGGCGCGAAGATCGCGGCCACGAGCGCGGCCAGCGACGAGTAGCGGAACGCATACGCGACGGCGAGCCACGTGACCAGCGTCGCCAGGCCGAGCCAGACATTCAGGCCCAGCAGCACGCCCAACGCGGTCGCCACGCCCTTGCCGCCGACGAAGCGGAAGAACACCGGCCACAGATGGCCCAGGAAGACTGCGATGGCGACCAGCGCCACGCCGCCGTCCTCGACGCCGAAGCGCTCGCCGAACTGGACCGCGAGCCACACGGCCAGCCAGCCCTTGGCGCAGTCGCCGACGAGCGTCGCGATGGCCGCCTTCTTGCTGCCCGAGCGCAGGACGTTGGTGGCGCCCGGGTTCTTCGAGCCATAGGTACGCGGGTCGGCGAGGCCGAACAGGCGGCTCGCGACGACGGCGAAGGAAATCGAGCCGATCAAATAGGCTGCGATGGTGAACAGAATTGTGTACATGAGTCTCTTTTCATAATCCCCGGCCAGGAATCTGGCGCGCGTGAAATATACACCATCGGCCGAGCCCGGCGATAGTCAGTCGGCCAGCGCGCAGTTGACCGGCCGGGCTTTCAGCACGTCCACCAGCGCGGCCGGCGCGATCCCGACCAGGAAACCGCGCCGTCCGCCATTGATATAGATCTTGTCCAGCTGCAGGATGCTTTCCTCGACATAGACCGGCATCGCCTTGCGCACGCCGAACGGCGACGTGCCGCCGACCAGGTAGCCGGAATGGCGCTGGGCGACGTCCGGCTTGCACGGTTCGACGGATTTGCAGGGGATGGCGCGGGCCAGGTTCTTCGTCGAGACCTTGCAGTCGCCATGCATCAGCACGATCAGCGGCTTGGCCGCCTCGTCCTGCATCACGAGGGTTTTCACGACGGCGTGCTCTTCCACGCCCAGCTCGCGCGACGACACGGCCGTACCGCCGTGTTCCTCGTATTCATAAGGGTGCTCCGTGAAGGCGACCCCATGCTTGCGCAGGAACTGTGTCGCCGGGGTTTCGGAGATATGCTCTTTCTTGGCCATGCGTGTTACGCTAAATGCAAACGGAGGAGTTGCTTATTATGCAGCAAGAGATTCGCTTTGCCACCTTCAACGTGTGTAACCTCGCCCCGCCGGGCGCCAGGCTGTACGACAACCTGGAACCGAGCACCCCCGAGGAATACGAAGCGAAGATCGCCTGGACCGCGCACCAGATCGACATGCTCGGCGCCGATGTGATCGGCTTCCAGGAAGTGTTCTCCCAGGCCGCGCTGGCCGAGGCGCTGTCGCGCACGCGGCGCTTCCGCGACGCCATCCACGTCGGCTTCGATCCCGACCCCGACGCCGAGAAGCTCACGCCCAGCGTCGCCCTTGCCTCCCGCCTGCCTCTCGCGGACGCCCCACGCCAGCTGCCCTACTTCCCGCCCGGGATCGCGATGCCGCCCGGCAACCGGGATCCGGAACGTTTTACCCGCGCCCCGCTGCACGCGGCGATCCAGCTGACGCCGGATCTCGTCGCCGACGTGGTGGTCGTGCATCTGAAATCGCGCCGCCCCGACTACCGCGCGGGCGACACGGGCGACGACCCGCAACTGTACGCGCTGGCGTCGCTGCGCTCGCTGATCCGGCGCGGCACGGAAGCGGCCGCGCTGCGCGTGCTGCTGACCGACATCGGCCGCACGCACCACCGCCCGCGCGTCGTGCTGGGCGACTTCAACGACGTGGCCGACGCGGTCACGACCGGCATCGTGCTGGGCCTCGGCGCGCCCAGCGGCGACCGTTTATATGATGCCTGCCAGCTGCAGGGCCGCCAGGACCATCTGCGGCACGTCGGTTTTTCCAACGTCCATGATGGGTACCATTCCACGATCGACCACATCCTCGTGTCGGCGGAATTCAATGCGGCGCTGCCGGGAGCGGTGGGCGAAGTCATCGACGTCGTGTACCTGAACGACCACCTCGATCTCGGGTTGCCGGAGGCGTCGGATCACGGGCAGGTGCTGGCGCGGCTGCGGCTGTTCGAGCAGGCTGGGACGCCGACAGGGGACGGCTGACGCCCGCCCGTCGTTCCCGCGAAGGCGGGAACCCAAGTTTGCATGCGTCGCGATAACGCTGGCGAACTTGGATCCCCGCCTGCGCGGGGATGACGTTGTTTGAGTATCGGGTGTCTTTCTGCCATCCGCACGTCCGCCCCGGATTTTTCGCAGTTCAGCGTCCCTTTTGCACCGCTCGTCGCATTCCGATAGCGGTTCGTCATCGACAAACCTACCATGCCGTCATGCGCTGGGAGCTCCATCCTGCCTGGCAGGACGGAGCACGTGCGCTCTCCATTCCGCTCGCGCTCACCACCACATAAAGAATAACCATGAAGATCGAGTCCCTGCCTTTGTCCGCCGACCAGCCCGCCAAGAAACCGGCGCCGCGCCGCCGCGCCAGGGTCATTGCGCTGTCGCTGCTCGCCGTCGCGCTGGCGGGTGCCGGCGCGTATGCGCTGACCC
>NZ_JBKYMO010000408.1:0-5023 GCF_047302915.1 Massilia sp. CT11-108
GGGCAGGGCGGCGACCGGCAGGCCGGAATCCGTCGTCGCGTTGGTGGCGCGCACGCGCGCATACGTCGCGTACGGCGTGAACGCCCGCCAGCGCCAGCCCGCGCTGACGTAGGCGCTGCGCGTCGAGCCCAGGAAGGAAGGGCTGACCGTGCGGCCCGCTTCGGCCATCACGAACCACGCGCCCGGGTCGTAGTTCACGCCGATATTCGCGAGCATCATGCGCTTGTGGTCCAGCGCGTAGCGCCGGGTCAGGTCCTGGCCGATTGGGCCGAAGGCGTCGAACGCGCGGAACAATTCGGCGCCGATGTCGCTGGAGATCTCGGCGCTGGCCACGTTGGCGCGCACGCTGAGCGCGCCCCAGTCGCTCGTGTTCGAGATGCCGATGCTGCGGCGACCGTACACGTGCAGCGGTTCGATCAGCGAAACGGAATTGTGGCCGTAGAACACCTGCGATGCATTGCGGACCCGCCCCACGCTCCAGCGCAGGGTAGCGTCGATGCCGTCGCTGCTCGTCACGGGCAACACGTTATAGCCTTCGACGGGCGGGCGCACCCACGGATACGCATAGCCGACCTTGCGGTAGTCGGCCGTCAGGAAGACGGGGAGCGCGATGCGGCCGATGCGCAGCGCCAGTTCGGGCGTCGCCTGGTACTTGATGTTGGCCCATTCGACGCGCGGCCGGTAAGTGTTGTCGAGGCCTTGTTCGCTGACCACCTGCAGCACGGCCGACCAGTGGCGCGCGAGCGTGGCGTCGAGTTGCACGCCGAGGCGGCTGTCGACGTCGGTGCTCCAGCGGCGCGTGGCGCCGGCACCGTTGGCCTTGAAGACGGACGACGTGTAATCGGCCTCGCGTTCGCCGGTGTGCACGACGCCCAGCGTGCCGAAGCCGGAAATGCGCCAGTCCGGCTTGTCCTGGGCGCGGGCGGCGCTGGCGACGGCAAGTCCGGACAGCGAAAGAAACAGGAATTGGGCGAGGCGTTGTCGCTGCATGGGTCTCGTCGGGATCGGCCGACCGGCCGGAGTTCATTCAGCCTGCGCGGATGGCAGGCACTGGGCGCAGGAAGCGCGGATCTCGACTGTAATCGGTGCGCATGCGGAAGTCGACAGCTTTTGGCCCGCGGCGGCTGATGTTCAATAACTTGTTGTGCTACAGCAACGAGGGATGATGGTCATTTCGGCCATCCATGGTGCATATTGCAATTTCCGTGGACCGCTCGGGAGCGATCACGCCCACAACCGTTCGCCGCCCAGCTCCAGCTGGGTGAGATAGAGGCGCACGTCGAATTCGAACTGGTGGTAGTCGGGCTCCATCCAGCAGCACAGTTTATAAAAGGCCTTGTCGTGGTCCTTTTCCTTCAGGTGCGCCAGTTCGTGCACGGCAATCATGCGCAGGAAGGCTGGCGGCGCGTCGCGGAACACGGTGCCGATGCGGATCTCGTGCTTGGCTTTCAAACGGCCGCCCTGCACGCGCGAGATCGCGGTGTGCAGGCCGAGGGCCTGCTGGACGATGCCGATCTTGCTGTCGTACGCCACTTTCGAAACGGGCTCGGCGTTGCGCAGGTATTCATCTTTCATATCCTGCACGTAGCCGTACAAGGCCTTGTCGGTGCGGACGTCGTGCGCGTCGGGATAGCGCTGGCGCAGGTGGTCGGCCAGGCGGTTGTCGGCGATCAGGCGCTCGACCTGGGACAGGATGTGCGCGGGATACGCGGCCAGGTATTTGAGGTGGGAAGCGGTGGACATAAGCGTGGAACTGTAGCACGTCCATGTTCCAGGCGCATCTCCCGGCAATGCGATGAGCAACCGCGCCCGGCACGGCGGCGCGGTCGGCGCTTGCGCGCTGTGGTGAGGGGAACCGCCCCAAAGTTCAAGACTCCTTGCTGCCCTGGCGGTTGCCCGCCTGAGTGCCCGCCTGGTTGCCCGATTTCGCGGCGGCGGCGGCGCGGTTGGCCGATTGCCGGCTTTCCCCGCCCTTGCGGCCGATGTCGGCCATGTGGGCGCGGTTGCGGCTGACCACTTCCCCGCCTTTCTGGCCCGCCCGGCGCGCTTCTTCCGAATCGAATTCGTGCGCCGTCCCCTTCTGGTGGGCGGCCTGGCCGCCCTTGCTGGCGATTTGACGCTGCTGGTTCTGGTCCATCGCAGCGAAACCGCGCTTGGCCGGCTGGCTTTTCTGCTCGTTGCCGCCGGCGTCGGCCGCGCTCTTGTGGCCGCCTTCCTTGCTTGTCGCCATATCGATCTCCTTGTGCCTGAACTATCAACGAGCGTTCATGGATGCGCTCGTGCGGTTAGAGAGGCAGGGGATCAAATGGTTCCGGCGGCGTGCGGTTGGTTCAATGTGCGTCGTCTGTGACCTTCAGCACCAGCTTCCCGAAGTTCTTCCCTTCGAACAGCATCGTGAGGGCGTCCGGGAAGTGATCGAGGCCTTCGACCACGTGCTCGCGGCTCTTGATCGCCCCTGCCCGCAGCCACGCGCCGAGCCGTTGTACGGCTTCCGGATAGCGCGCCGCATAGTCGAATACCACCATGCCTTCCATGCGCGCCCGGTTCACGAGCAGCGACAGGTAATTGGCCGGGCCGCGCACCGGCGTCGTGTTGTTGTACTGGGAGATCGCGCCGCAGATCACGATGCGCGCCTTCAGGTTGATGCGGGCCAGCACGGCGTCGAGGATGTCGCCGCCCACGTTGTCGAAATAGACGTCCACGCCCTGCGGGCAATGTTCCCTGAGCCCCGCCGGTACCGGCCCCGCCTTGTAGTCGATGCACGCGTCGAACCCGAGTTCCTCGACGACGTAGCGGCATTTGTCCGGCCCCCCGGCGATGCCGACGACGCGGCAACCCAGCTGCTTCGCCACCTGGCCGACGGTCGCACCGACGGCGCCCGCCGCCGCCGACACGACGACGGTTTCTCCCGCCTTCGGCTGGCCGATGTCCGTGAGGCCGAAGTAGGCGGTCATGCCGGGCATGCCCAGCACGTTCAGCCAGGCCGGCAGCGGGGCGAGGGCGGGATCGATCTTCATGGCCGCGGCCGCCTTCGCGTCGACGGGGCCCGTCCAGTACTGCTGCACGCCGAAGCTGCCGGTCAGGGTGTCGCCGACGGCCACATGCGGCGAGTTCGACGCCTCGACGACGCCGATCCCGCCCGCGCGCATCACTTCGCCGATCGCGACGGGACGGATGTACGACTTGCCTTCGTTCATCCAGCCGCGCATGGCCGGATCGAGCGACAGGTACAGCACTTTCACGCGCACCTCGCCGTCCTGCAGCGGGGCGAGGGGTTCCTCGGTTTGTTGCCAGTCGGTGGGCCTGGGCATGCCGACGGGACGGGCGGCGAGGCGGAATTGCCGATTCGTTGTCATTTGCGTCTCCTGTTGAACCGGGGTCAGAGCCCGGTTTTGGGCAATTTCTTTAAATCGGGCTCTGACCCCGGTTATGCGACAATGGTCGGGCTCAGTCAACCTCAACCATTCTGAAGTTTTTAGCAATGTATCCAGAATATATCCTGACCTTGTCCTGCCTGGACCACCGCGGCATCGTGCTGCGCGTCTCGGGTTTTCTGGCCGAACACGGCTGCAACATCATCGACTCGGCCCAGTTCGGCGATCCGGAATCGAAGCTGTTCTTCATGCGCATCCACTTCGCGCTGGAAGACGACGCCATCTCGGACGAATTGCTGCGCGCCGGTTTCGGCTCGCTGTGCGGGGACCTGGGCGCGGACGGCGCATTGCACGACGCCGGCGCCAAGCCGCGCGTGCTGATCATGGTGTCGAAGATCGGCCATTGCCTCAACGACCTGCTGTTCCGCTACCGCAGCGGCCTGCTGCCGGTGGAGATTCCTGCCATCGTGTCGAACCACATGGACTTCTACCAGCTCGCGGCCAGTTACAATATCCCGTTCCACCACTTGCCGCTCGAGGCGGGTGCCAGCGAATCGGCCAAGCTCGCCCAGGAGGCGCGCATCATCGACTTGCTGGATACCCACCGCATCGACCTGGTCGTGCTGGCGCGCTACATGCAGATCCTGTCGCCGGGGCTGTGCGATGCCTTGAAGGGCAGGGCGATCAATATCCACCACTCGTTCCTGCCCAGCTTCAAGGGCGCGCGTCCGTATGCGCAGGCGCATCGCCGCGGCGTCAAGCTGATCGGTGCGACGGCCCACTTCGTCACGGGCGACCTGGACGAAGGCCCGATCATCGAGCAGGACGTCGAGCGCGTCGACCACGCCATGAGCGTGGAGCAGTTGACGGCCATCGGCCGCGACGTCGAGAGCGTCGTGCTGGCCCGTGCGGTCAAGTGGTTCGTGGAACACCGTATCCTGCTGAATGGCGACAAGACTGTCGTGTTCAGCTGAACCATAGAAATAGGCACCTGAATGGCCCTGAAAGCAACGATTTACAAGGCAGACCTGAACATTGCGGACATGGACCGCAACTATTACCAGGAGCACGCGCTCACGATCGCGCGGCATCCTTCGGAAACCGACGAGCGCGTGATGATCCGCCTGCTCGCCTTCGCCTTGCACGCCGACCCGGCGCTCGCGTACGGCAAGGACCTGTTCGACGTCGAGGAGCCCGCCCTGTGGCTCAAGGACCTCACCGGTGCGATCGACCTCTGGATCGAGGTCGGCCAGCCCGACGAACGCCGACTCATGAAGGCGGCCGGCCGTGCCGAACACGTGGTCGTGTACTGCTACAGCGCCACCAGCAATATCTGGTTCAAGGGCCTGGCCAGCAAGCTCGAACGTACCAAGAAAATTTCCATCATCAACATTCCGGCGGAAACGAGCGCTCAGCTGGAGCAGATGGCCCAGCGTTCGATGCAGCTGCAATGCACGATCCAGGACGGCCAGGTGTGGCTGACGGACGGCGAGCGCACCGTGCAGGTCGAGCGCGAAGTCCTGATGGCCGAGCGCTGATCGCACTGGACAAAATGTCACAGGGGCCGCGTGCGCCACACCGTGCATACGCGGCTATAATCGGATCATGCTGATTCGTTCGACAAGACGCCTGCGTTTCGTGTGGCTGGC
>NZ_JBKYMO010000409.1:0-5009 GCF_047302915.1 Massilia sp. CT11-108
GCGCGCAGGTGGTGGCGCTGCAGTACCGCTGATCAGGCGCGCGGCTGGTCCTGCAGCCGCTGCTGCGCTTCCCGCAGCCGTTCGCGGCTGTTGGAGAGGTGGGTGCGCATCGCGGCGCGGGCCGCTTCCGGGTCGCGCCGCAGGATCGCTTTATAGATGTCCTCGTGCTCGCGGTTCACGCGTTCGAGGTAGTCGGCCGGCTTGTCTTCGCCGAGACCGGGGGTGTTGAGGCGTGCACGCGGGATGATCGCGCTGCCCAGCTGGCCCAGCAGCTCGACGAAATAGCGGTTGTCCGTCGCCTCCGCGATGAGCTGGTGGAAGCGGACGTCGGCCTCGACCGAGGTGCGGCCATTCTCGAGCGCGCGCTGCATCTCGCCCAGCGCCTGGCCCATCTGCGCCACCTGTTCCTCGGTGCGGCGCGACGCGGCCAGCCACGCGGCTTCCGTCTCCATGCTGATGCGCAGTTCGAGGATCGCGAGCACGTCGCGCACCGTCACCACGCTGTCCGTGCCGATGCCGAGCGTGGTCGCGGGCGGTTCCAGCACGAAGGTGCCGATGCCGTGGCGCGTCTGCACGAGCCCACCCGCCTGCAGCTGCGAGATCGCCTCGCGCACCACCGTGCGGCTCACGCCGTACTCTTCCATGATCGCGGATTCCGGCGGCAACTTGTCGCCCGGGTTGAATTCGGAGCGGCGGATGCGCGCGCTCAATTCTTCCACCACACCCTGGGCGAGGTTGCGGTATTTTTTGCGGGCGGGCAGCAGGGCGGTCGGCGAGTTCATGCGGGCGTTGTACACAGTGGGTCCAGGCTACGATTATAGCCGTGCGGACTCACTTGTCTGACAAGTTTGCAAAAAAAACCCGCACGTCAGTGTGGTCGGACGTCAGACGACATTTGGTACGCCAAGCTGTGCTCAGGGCCGGTATTTCGGCCCGTTGTGCAGGAACACGCCGCCCTGGTAGAAGGTCGTGATGTCGTCCGCCGGCGGATACTGGACCTCGGCCGGGAGCTTGTCCGCGAACTGCTGCGAGCTGTCCTTCGGCTTGTAGCGCAGGAAGGAAGCGTGACGGTCGTCCCACCAGCGGCCCTCGTTGTTCGAGATGCCGAACGTGATCGTGTGGCCCACGCGCGGCGTCGTCAGCGAGCGGTGCAGCAGCTGCATCAGGTCGTCGAGCGACAGCCAGGTGACCATCTGGCGGTAATTCGTCGCCTCCGGCCAGCAGTAGCCGATGCGGACGCACACGGTCTCCACGCCGAAACGGTCCCAGTAATAGCGCGACAGCGTCTCGCCGAACACTTTCGATACGCCGTAATAGCCGTCCGCGCGCGGGGGCATGGTGGCGTCGACGAGGTCCGTCGTCCTGTACATACCCATCGTGTGGTTCGTGCTGGCGAAGACGACGCGGCGGATGCCCAGCTTGTGTACGGCTTCGTACAGGTTGACCATGCCGAGGATGTTGGCCTGCATGATCGGCGCCCATTCCTCTTCGGTGGAGATGCCGCCGAAGTGCAGGATGGCGTCGACGCCCTCGCACATGCGCATGACGGCGTCGCGGTCGCCCAGGTCGCACAGGACGATTTCCTCGTGCGGCGCGGCGGGGCCGAAGTCGGCCACGTCGGACAGGCGCACGATGTCGGCGAATTCGTGCAGGCGCTCGCGCAGGCGGCGGCCCAGGTTACCGGCGGCGCCGGTGAACAAAATGCGTTTGAATGGTTTCGTCATTTGTAGTCGTTGATACGGGAAGGGAAAAGCGGCACGGGGCGAGCCCGCGTGCCGCAATGCTAACAGCGTTCCCGGCCCGTTGGCCAGTCCGGACCAACGCTCATCGTGTTGAGTAATTGGCCAGGGCACGAAAAAGTCGAATACCGGACTGCTAGTATTTTAGCGACGTCCACCCCGATCCGACCTTCATGAACCTACGTCTTGCCTTGCTGCTGGCGCTCGCCGCGGCCGTCCCCGCGCATGCCGCGCGCGCCCTGTACGATTTCAATCCCGGCTGGAAGCTGACGGTCGGGGACCCGGCAAACGCCGCGCGTCCCGCCTTCGACGACAGCGGCTGGAAGGCGGTCAGCCTGCCGCACGCGTGGAACGAGGACGACGCCTTCCGCAAGGACATCGCCGACCTGTCGACGGGCATCGCCTGGTATCGCAAGCATTTCCGGGTGCCCGGCCTGAAGCCCGGCCAGAAGGTGTTCCTCGAATTCGAAGGCGCGCGCCAGGCGGCGGAAGTGTTCGTCAACGGCAGGCGCGTGGCGCTGCACGAGAACGGCATCAGCGCGTTCGGCGTGGAGATCGCGGCGGCGCTCGTCGACGGCGACAACGTCGTGGCCGTCCGCACCGACAACCGCTGGGACTACCGCGAACAGGCGACGGGCCAGCGCTTCCAGTGGAACGACAAGAACTTCTTCGCGAACTACGGCGGCCTGCCGAAGAACGTGCGCCTGCACGTGACGGAACCCGTGTACCAGACCTTGCCCCTGTACGGGAGCCTCGGCACGACGGGCGTGTACGTGTATGCGCGCGACTTCGACATCCCGCACCGCAAGGCCACCATCACGGCCGAATCGCAGGTGCGCAACGATTCCGCGCGGGCGCACAGGGTCGCGTACGAGGTCGAGCTGCGCGATAAGGACGGCAAGCGCGTCGCGCGCTTCGATGCGCCCGCGCAGACGATCGCGCCCGGCGCCACCGTCACGCTGAAAGCCGGCGCGCCCGTCGCGGGCCTGAATTTCTGGAGCTGGGGCTACGGCTACCTGTACGACGTGGTGACGACCCTGGAGGTCGACGGCGAGCCGCTCGACGCGGTCACGACCCGCACGGGCTTTCGCAAGACCGCGTTCCGCAATGGGATGATCGAATTGAACGACCGCGTGATCCAGGTCCACGGCTATGCGCAGCGCACGACGAACGAATGGCCGGCGGTGGGCAGCGCCGTGCCCGCGTGGCTGTCCGATTACAGCAATGGCCTGGCGCTGGCCAGCAATGCGAACCTGATCCGCTGGATGCACGTGACGCCGTGGAAGCAGGACGTGGAATCGCTCGACCGCCTCGGGATGATGGAGGCGATGCCGGCCGGCGACTCGGAAGCGGATGTGAAGGACCGCCGCTGGGAGCAGCGCCTCGACGTCATGCGCGACGCCATCGTCTACAACCGCAACAACCCGAGCATCGTGTTCTACGAAAGCGGCAACAAGGGCGTCAGTGCGGACCACATGCGCGCGATGAAAGCGCTGCGCGACGAATTCGACCCGTACGGCGGCCGCGCGGCCGGCAGCCGCGAGATGCTGAGCCGGGAGTTGCAGCACGTCGCGGAATACGGCGGCGAGATGCTGTACATAAACAAGAGCGCGGGCATGCCGATGTGGGCGATGGAGTATGCGCGCGACGAGGCGCTGCGCAAGTACTGGGATGACCTCTCGCCGCCGTACCACAGGGACGGCGACGGGCCGCTGTACAAGGGCCAGGACGCGAGCGTCTACAACCGCAACCAGGACAGCTTCGCCATCGAGGACGTGCAGCGCTGGTACGACTATTGGCGCGAGCGTCCCGGCACCGGCACGCGCGTGTCGAGCGGCGGCGTGAACATCGTGTTCTCCGATTCGAACACGCACCACCGCGGGGCCGAGAACTACCGCCGCAGCGGCGAAGTGGACGCCATGCGCATCGCGAAGGATGCGTTCTACGCGCACCAGGTCATGTGGGACGGCTGGGTCGACGTGGAGCATCCGCGCGCCCACATCGTCGGGCACTGGAACTACCCGGCGGGCACCGTCAAGCCGGTCACGGTCGTCTCCAGTGCGGACCACGTAAAACTGTTCCTGAACGGGAAGGAGGTCGGGCCGGCAGTACAGAGCGCGCGCTTCCTGTTCACTTTCGACCGGGTCGCGCAAGACAAGGTGGCGTGGGCGGCGGGCGAACTGAAAGCGGTCGGCTACGACGCGCACGGCAAGCCCGTGTGCGAAACGACATTGGCCACCGCCGGCGCGCCCGTCGCGTTGAAACTGACGCCCATCGTGTCGCCGCAGGGCCTGCGTGCCGACGGCGCCGACATGGCCCTCGTCCAGGTGGAAGTCGTCGACGCCGCCAGCCGCCGCCATCCGCTCGCGCTGGACATGGTCGACTTCGACGTGCAGGGCCCGGCCGAATGGCGCGGCGGCATCGCGCAGGGGCCGGACAATTACGTCCTCGCGCGCTCGCTGCCGGTGGAGGGCGGCGTCAATCGGGTGCTGCTGCGCACGACGCCGCAGGCGGGGCGCATCGTCGTCCGCGCCCGCGCGCAAGGTCTTGCGCCGGCCGAAGTGGTGCTGGAGTCGAAGCCGGTGACCCTGAAGGATGGCCTCGCAGCCTTGCCGCCCGCGCCGCCCGTGCATCTGGACCGCGGACCGACGCCCTCCACGCCATCGTTCACGGTGTCGCGCGTGGCCGTGCCGGTGACCGCCAGCGATGCGCCGGACGGGAGCAAGTCCTACGATGACGACGAGACGACCGCGTGGACGAGCCAGGCCGGCGCCACGCCCGCGATCACATATACGCTCGCGCGGCCCGCGCGGCTGGCGCAAGTCGTGCTGAAATTGACGGGCTGGCGCGACCGCAGCTATCCGCTCAAGGTCTATGTCGATGGCCGGGAAGCATGGAGCGGCCAGACGCCGAAGAGCCTCGGCTACGTCACGCTGCCGTTGCAACCCGTGCAGGGCCGCACCGTGCGCATCGAGCTGGCGGGCCGGGCGGAAGAGGGCGGGGGCATCAAGCTGACGGAAGTCGCCAACCAGGCGAATACGGCGACGGGAACGAAAGGCGTGTCGACGGAAGTGCTGTCCATCGTCGAGGCGGAATTCTACGAAAGGCCCTGAGCGATGAGCGCCTTCGACATCCCGTTCCGCGTGGACCGCCCGCGCAGCGCGCCCGCTTTCCCGACATGATGCTGCCGGCCGACTACGAGCCGGCCTGGCCGTGCGGCGGGTGCAGCACGGCGTCCGCGCGCTTGCGTTCGTCGGCCGTCAGCGTGGG
>NZ_JBKYMO010000410.1:0-5008 GCF_047302915.1 Massilia sp. CT11-108
TGCTGGCACTTCATCAAACGCCCACACTTATCGACTGTTGATTGTTAAAGAGCTGTATTCGGTACTGCCTTGCTGCGTTTGCGAATCGTTTTGTTCGTCAGCAGCAGAGGAACGAGATTATGCAGTGTTTCGTTTAACTCGTCAACTCATCTTTTTCGTCAGCGCAAGCGGCGTTGTCAAACCACCTAGCTCAACTGTTTGATTTCGCTGAACTTTTCTTGCACTGCCGAAGCAGGAGGCGAACTATAGCAAACCAGATCGGAGGTATGCAAGGGGCTTACCGTAAGAATTTTCGAGTTGCTTCTGTGCTATCTTTGCCGGCTTCATCCCCCCATGGAGTCCCCATGCGCATCGCCCCCACGACGAATCCCGATCTGTCCGCCGCCCTCACCGCCGCCATCAATAACAAGACGAAGCCGCTCGGCAGCCTCGGCGCCCTCGAACGGCTGGCCGGCCGCCTCGGCCTGATCCAGAATACGGTCGCGCCGACGATCCGGCAGCCGGCCATTCTCGTGTTCGCGGGCGACCATGGCGTCGTCGCGGAAGGCATCTCCGTCTACCCGCAGGACGTCACGTGGCAGATGGTCGAGAACTTCCTCGCCCAGGGCGCCGCCATCAACGTGTTCGCGCGCCAGAACGGTATAGCCCTGCACGTCGTGGATGCGGGCGTCAATCACGATTTCGGCGCACGCCCCGGCCTCGTCGACCGCAAGGTGGCAAACGGCACGCGCAACTTCGCGGTCGAACCGGCGATGACGCCGGCGCAATGCGCCACCGCGCTGGAACATGGCGCGGCCCTCGCGGCCGACCTGCCCGGCAACGTGGTCGGCTTCGGCGAGATGGGTATCGGGAATACGACGGCGGCCGCCGCGCTGATGCACAAGCTGACGGGGATTCCCGTCGCGGACTGCGTCGGCGCCGGCACCGGCCTGTCGCCGGACGGCGTGCTGCGCAAGCAGCGCGTGATCGAAGCGGCGGCCGAGCGCCATGCCGGCGTCGACGATCCCCGCGCCGTGCTGGCCACGTTCGGCGGCTTCGAGATTGCGATGATGGCCGGCGCCATGCTGAAGGCGGCCGCGCTGCGCAAGGTCCTGCTGATCGACGGCTTCATCGTCACGAGTGCCCTGCTCGTCGCGGCGCGCATCGAACCCGCGATCCTGGATTACTGCGTGTTCGCGCACTGTTCGGACGAATCTGGCCACCGCCGCATGCTGGACGCGCTCGGCGCCGAGCCGCTGCTGCACCTGAACCTGCGCCTCGGCGAAGGCACGGGCGCCGCGCTCGCCCTGCCGCTGCTGCACGCGGCCGCGAACTTCCTGAACGAGATGGCGACCTTCGAGTCGGCCAGCGTCAGCGAAAAATCCGCCTGATGCATCAAGTCCGCCTGTTCTTCATCGCGCTGCAGTTCTTCACGCGGCTGCCGATCCCGGGCTGGGTCGGCTTCGAGGCCGCGTGGCTGCAGCATGCGTCGCGCTACTTCCCGCTCGTCGGCGTCGTCGTCGCGGCGGTTGCGGCCGGCGTCTATTACGCGGCCGCGCTCGTGCTGCCCGCGCCCGTGGCGGCCGTGCTGTCGACCGCGGCGTCGATCTATATCACGGGCGCATTCCACGAAGACGGCTTCGCCGACACGTGCGACGGCCTCGGTGGCGGCATGACGAAGGAACGGGCGCTGGAGATCATGAAGGATTCGCGCGTCGGCGCGTACGGCGCGATTGGCATCGTGTGCATGCTGGCGACCAAGCTGTCCGCGCTGGCGATGCTGCCGCCGCACGTGGCCGTGGCCGCGTTGTTCGTCGCGCATCCGCTCTCGCGCCTTGCCGCCACGGCGCTGATCTGGAAGCTGGACTACGTGCGCGGCGAAGGCAAGGCCAAGCCGCTGGCGCAGCAAATGACGACGGCCGAATTCGCGATCGCGACGATCACCTGCACGCTGCCGGCCGCGTACGTTCTGGCCACGAAAGCGATGACGCCGGCCGCCATGCTGGCCGCGATCATCGCAGCGGCACTCGCCGCGCTATGGCTGGGCCGTTTATTCGTGCGCCGCCTCGGCGGCTACACGGGCGACTGCCTCGGCGCCGTCCAGCAGCTGGCCGAAGCGCTCATCCATGTCGCCGTGCTGGCCACGCTGGGCCACGGCGCCTGGAACGCATGACGCTGTACCTGGTCCGCCATCCGCAACCGGACGTTGCGCCCGGCCTGTGCTACGGCGCCAGCGACGTGCCGGTCACCGAAACGGAACTCGCACGCGTGCAATCCGGGCTCGCCCTGCCGCGCGACCTGCCCGTCTACGCAAGCCCATTGCGACGCTGCGCCTTGCTGGCCGAGCGGCTGGCGCCGGGCCGCGTGACGCTCGACGCGCGCCTGGCCGAGATGGATTTCGGCGCGTGGGAGTTGCGCCCATGGTCGGACATCCCGCGCGCCGACGTCGACGCCTGGTCCGCCGACCTGCTCCACTACCGCCCCGGCGGCGCGGAAAACGTGCTCGACGTGGCGCGTCGCGTGCAGGCATTCGTCGCCGATCTGCGTGGGCCGTCCGCGCTCATCGTCTGCCACGCCGGCACGATCCGCCTGCTGGCGGCGCTGCATGGCGGCGTGCCGCTGGAACAGGCGGCACTGAACGCGGCGCAGACGCCGCATCGCATCGGCTACGGCCAGCTGGTCGTGCTGGGCGTATAATGTCGGGGTTTTGGTGCTCGCGCTCCTCTCTGGGGCGCAGTTAAACGGGAAACACGAAGCGCTCTTCAGACAGGCGCCAACGTGTGCTGCCCCCGCAACGGTAAGCAAGTGCCGGCACGCTCTCACGCGTGCGCGGCAACCGTCCCCACATACCACTGTGCATCCGCATGGGAAGGTCGGACGGCCATACTCGCCAGCCCGGATACCGGCCAAAAGGTGGAAGCGCCCTGCGCTTCTGTTCACCTGGCTGACGGGGACGTCGGCCGGTTGTCCATCACAATAAAAACGTCATGTCCTTTCCTGTTTTCCGGCAGGCAGCCGCGCTTTCGCTCGCATTCGCTGCCGCCGCATCGGCCCACGCCGATCCCATTCCCGACACCGTCATCGTCACCGCGAATCGCACGCCGCAGCGCGCCGAAGACGTCATCCCCGACACCGTCGTCATCTCCAGCGACGACATCGCCCGCGCGGGCGCCGGCTCCGTCGCCGACGTGCTGCGCCGCCAGCGCGGCATCGAAATCTCGCGCAATGGCGGCGCCGGTACCAACACCACCGTGTTCCTGCGCGGCGCCAACAGCAACCAGGTCGTCGTCCTCGTCGACGGCGTACGCATCGGCTCCGCGACCACGGGCGCGGCGTCGTGGAATGCGATCCCGCTGTCGGCCATCGACCACATCGAGATCGTCTACGGCCCCCTGAGCTCCCTGTACGGCGCGGATGCCATCGGCGGCGTCGTGCAGATCTTCACGAAGAAGAGCGAAGGCGCGCCGATGTTCAGCGCCAGCGCGGGCGGCGGCACCTACGGCACCAACCAGTACGACGCCAGCGTACACGGCTCGACGGGCGGTGCGCACGGCGTGACGTATGCCCTCTCCGGCGCGCACGAAGAATCGGACGGCTTCTCGTCCACGCGTCCCGGCTCGTCGAGCTACAACGCGGACGATGACGGCTACACGCGCAACAGCGTCAACGCACGACTCGCACTGCGCCTGGCCGAGGGTCACGAGATCGGCGCGCAATTCATGCAGAGCCGCCTGAGCGCGCAATACGACAGCGGCAAGTCAGCCTTCGACACCCACAACATCCAGGAACTCGACAGCTACAGCGTCTTCCTGAACGACCGCTTCCTCCCGAACTGGCGCAGCAGCGTCCAGGCGGCGCGCTCGGAAGATAAACTGGGCAGCTTCACGAGCACGACGCCGTCCGGCACCACGCAGCTGAACACGCGCCAGGACGAGTTCACGTGGCAGAACACGTTCGACATCGCCGGCGACACGCTGCAGGTGCTGGCCGGCCACCGCAAGGAACAAGTCCTGTCCAGCGCCATCAAGGACATCAACCGCACGCGCATCACGAATTCCCTCGCGGCCTCGTACGACCTGCGCCGCGGCAGCCACCTGCTGGACGTCAGCGCGCGCAACGACCATTCCGAATACGGCGGCAAGACGACGGGCGCCCTCGGCTACGGCTACGAGTTCACGCAGGACCTGCGCGCCACGGCGAGCTACGGCACGAGCTTCCGCGCCCCCACGTTCAACGAGTTGTACTACCCGGGCTATGGCCTGACGTCGAACAAGCCGGAACGGGGCCGCAATGCGGAAGTGGGCGTGCAGTACCGCGTGGCCGGCGTCGACCTGCAGGCGAACTACTACCGCAACCGGCTGACCGACATGATCGTGTCCGTCACGCCGTGCCCGGACCGTCCGAACGGCAGCTGCGCGTACAACGTCGACCACGCCCTGCTGGAAGGCCTGACGCTGGCGGCCGTCACCCGCATCGGCAACCTGGACCTGCGCGCCAGCGCCGACCTGCAGGATCCGCGCGACGAGACGACCGGCAAGCAGCTGGCCCGGCGCGCGCGCCGCCACGCCAGCGTCGCGGCCGACTACACCGTGGGTGCCGTGGAAACCGGCGTCGAGCTGCAGGCCTCCGGCCGCCGCTTCGACGATGCCGCCAACGCCAACCGCCTCGGCGGCTACGGCCTGCTGAACCTGTACACTACCTGGCACATGACGCGCGACTGGTCGCTGCTGGTCCGCCTCGACAACGCGGCCGACAAGCACTACGACCTGGCGCGCAACTATGGCACCTCTGGGCGCACCTGGTTCGCGGGTTTCCAATATGGTAGCCACTGAGGGAGTTCGCTAACCACCATGTTCCGACGAGCCATGCACCCAGTACCACCGCCCCTGCGCCAGCGCGCCATTCCGATCATCGTCACGCTGCTGTGCGTGGCGGTCGCCAGCCTGCTCGTCGCGGGCATGAGCGGATCGATTGCGGTCGCGCCGGCCGAGCTGCCGGACGCGGTGGCGCAGGTGCGGTGGTACTGGGT
>NZ_JBKYMO010000411.1:0-5002 GCF_047302915.1 Massilia sp. CT11-108
GCGCCGTGCCGTCCGTCGCCAGCGCGTCCGCGCGCACGGCCAGCAGCACGCGGTTGGCCGGCAGCACGTTCAGGACGGGCGGCGTCAGGACAGCCGCATCGTCCAGCAGCACGATGCAGTCGAGGGGGGCGATGGCGGCCAGCAGGTCCGGCGTGCCGAACAGGCCCTGCAACGCGGGATCGTCGAGTCCTGCTCCCGGCGTGCCAAGCAACAGAGCGACCCACTCGTTCTGCGCGTTGGCGACGGAGCGTACTTCAACCACCGGGAACGGGGCGCTGGACATTAGCGGATATGCATTGATAGTAACCAGCTAATGGTAGAGCACGGCTTATTGGAAAGCAACTGTTTCTGTTTCCTCTAGGACACGGTTTTACAGATATATTTACGCACCCGCGCCGCCGACGCGGCCATGCTGCAGGGCGAACTTGATCAGCTCCGCCTGCCCTTCGATGCCGAGCTTGCGCTTGATGTTCAGGCGATGCGTCTCGACGGTGCGCACGGACAGGTCGAGCGCCTTCGCGATCTGCTTGTTCGACTCGCCGTTGGCGATGTGGCGCAGCACTTCCTGTTCGCGCGAGGTCAGCTGGTTGTCCTGCGCGGCCGGGCGCGCGAGCTGGCGCGCGACGGCGGCGCTGTAGTAGATGCCGCCGGCCACGACGGTGTCGATGGCGAGGACGATGTCCTTGCCCGGCGCATCCTTCAGCACGTAGCCGCGCGCCCCCGCCTGCATCGCCTGCGTGACGTATTCCAGCTTGTCGTGCATGGACAGGATCAGCACCGCGATGTCCGGATAGTTCGCGTACAGGCGCGCGGTGGCTTCGATGCCGCTGCCGTCGCGCATGGTGATATCCATCAGCACGAGGTCGATGCGTGTGCTCCCCGCGAGCGCCAGCGCATCAAAGCCGGAATCCGCTTCCGCCACGACGCGGAAGTGAGGTACCGCTTCCAGCCGCGCGCGCAGGCCGTCGCGCACGAGGGGGTGGTCGTCGACCAGCATGATGTGGACGGTCTTCTCGGTCATTCAGGTCTCCAGTTCGACGCTCGCGCACACGGTGGTGCCGGCCGCGGACGATGCGATGTCGAGGTGGCCGCCGATCGCGTCCAGCCGCTCCATCATGTTGCGCAGGCCGATGCCGCGTTGCGGGTGCGTGGCCACGCCCTCGGCGTCGAAGCCGGCGCCGTCGTCCGCGATGGTCAAAAGCACGCGGCCGCCGCCGGCATGCAGCGCCAGGTCGATGTGGCGCGCGCCCGCGTGCCGCTCGATGTTCGTCAGCGCTTCCTGGGCAATGCGGAACAACACCGTGCCGACGGTCTGCGGCAGGTGCTCGGCGTCGCCCGTCACGTCGAACGTCACGGGCATGCCGCTGTGCTGCGAGAATTCCTCGGCCAGGTGGTCGAGCGCCGCCGCGAGTCCGAGGTCGTCCAGCAGCGTCGGCCGCAGGTCGTGCGAAATGCGCCGCACTTCACCCAGCACCTTGTTGAGTTCTTCCGCCGTGCGCTCGAAGCTGGCGTGGGCCTGGCGCTGCTGGTCCGGCGTGCCCTTCATGCGGATGATGCCGGCCTCGATCTGCAGCTTGATCGACACGAGCCACTGGCTGATACCGTCGTGCAGGTCGCGCGACAGGCGCGCCCGTTCCTGCTCCTGCGAATCGACGACGCGCTGCGCCAGCGCCTTCAGCTTGGTGTCGGCCACGCGCGACTCGCTGATGTTCAACGCGAGGCCGGCGCCGCCGATGACGAGCGTGGCGAGGATGGCGAGGCCGGCGATCCACCACATCGTCGTCTCGATGTTGCGCGACTGCTGGGCGTCGACCTGGTCGAGCGCGGCCTGCACGTCGTCGAGATACAGGCCGCTGCCCATGATCCAGCCCCATTGCGGCACCGGCACGACGTAGCCGAGCTTGGGCGCGGACTTGTTCGTGGACGGCTTGACCCAGTTGTAGCGCACGAGTCCCCCGCCCTGCTTCGCGACGGCGACGATGTTCTGGATGGTCGGCGCGCCGAACTGGTCGTGCAGGTTCCACAGGTCGCGTCCGACCAGCTCCGGCTGGCGCGGATGCATCAGGTTGCGGCCGTCCATGTCGTAGACGAAGAAATAGCCGTCGTCGCCGAAGCTCAGGGATTGCAGGATGCGCTTGGCCTCGGCCAGCGTGGCCGGGTCGTTGCGCCCGGACGCGGTCAGGTGGGCGATCGAGTGCGACGCGAGATCCACGTAATGCCGCAGTTCCGCCTGCTTGCTGGCCAGGTAGGCCCGCTGGATGGTGGCGTGCTGCTCGTGCGCGAGCGCGATCGCCTGCTGCCGGACGAACAGGGCGATCGCGCACAGCGCCACGATCAGCGGGGCGATCGCGAGAAAGATGACCTTCTGCCGTAATTGCATGCCGTGCGCGTCGAAATAGTCGTAACATGAAATTGTACGACCGATCAGCTGTTGCTGCTTGCAAAGCTTGCCTACGTAGGACTACGTAGAGCGCTGCGTAATCATGCGCTTGTACCGAGCCGACCCGTGCAAGATACTGACAGGCACGCTGCTGTTCGTGTAAGCCGGCATCGACCGGTCGGGCAGCGCATCCAAAATCGGAGGAGTCAATAATGAAACGTCTAACAAGCCGGCTCGGATGGGCTGCGCTTTCGCTCGTGGGCGCCGTCTCGCTCGCCTACGTCGCCCTCAAGCGCGGCGAATCCATCAACGCGGTCTGGGTCGTCATGGCCGCCGTCTGCGTCTACCTGATCGCGTACCGCTTCTACAGCCTGTTCATCGCCGACAAGGTGATGGGCCTCGACCCGCGCCGGCAAACCCCGGCGTACAAGTACAACGACGGCCTCGACTTCGTGCCGACGAACCGCTACGTGCTGTTCGGCCACCACTTCGCCGCGATCGCCGGCGCCGGTCCGCTCGTCGGCCCCGTGCTCGCCGCGCAGATGGGCTACCTGCCCGGCATGCTGTGGATCCTGGCCGGCGTCGTGTTCGCGGGCGCCGTGCAGGACTTCATGGTGCTGTTCATCTCGATGCGCCGCGACGGCCGCTCGCTCGGCGACCTGATCAAGTCGGAAATGGGCGAGATCCCCGGCGTGATCGCCCTGTTCGGCACCTTCATGATCATGGTGATCATCCTGGCCGTGCTGGCGCTGATCGTCGTGAAGGCCCTGGCCGGTTCGCCCTGGGGTTCGTTCACCGTGATGGCGACGATCCCGATCGCGCTGTTCATGGGCATCTATTCGCGCTACATCCGCGTGGGCCGCATCGGCGAGGTGTCGCTGATCGGCTTCGTGCTGCTGATCGGCGCCATCGTCGGCGGCCAGTACGTGCACGATTCCGCCACCTGGGGTCCGATGTTCACGTTCAACGGCACCCAGCTGACCTGGATGCTGATCGGCTACGGTTTCGTCGCCTCCGTGATCCCCGTCTGGCTGCTGCTGGCGCCGCGCGACTACCTGTCGACCTTCCTCAAGATCGGCACCATCGTCGGCCTCGCGCTGGGCATCGTGTTCGTCGCCCCGATGATGCAGATGCCGTCGATCACCCGCTTCATCGACGGCACCGGTCCGGCCTGGTCCGGCTCGCTGTTCCCGTTCCTGTTCATCACCATCGCATGCGGCGCCGTGTCCGGCTTCCACGCGCTGATCTCGTCGGGCACCACGCCGAAGATGATCGAGAACGAGCAGCATGCCCGCTTCATCGGCTACGGCGGCATGCTGATGGAATCGTTCGTCGCCATCATGGCCCTCGTCGCCGCGTCGACCATCGACCCGGGCGTCTACTTCGCGATGAACAGCCCGGCCGCCGTGATCGGCACCACCGCCCAGACGGCCGCCGCCGCGGTCTCGAACTGGGGCTTCGTGATCACGCCCGACCAGCTGACGCAGATCGCGAAGGACGTCGGCGAGCACACCATCATCTCGCGCGCCGGCGGCGCCCCGACGCTGGCCGTCGGCATGGCCCACATCCTGTCGAACGTCATCGGCGGCAAGGTCATGATGGCGTTCTGGTACCACTTCGCGATCCTGTTCGAAGCGCTGTTCATCCTGACCGCCGTCGACGCGGGCACGCGCGCCGGCCGCTTCATGCTGCAAGACCTGCTGGGCGCCTTCGTCCCGTCGTTCAAGCGCACGGAGTCGCTGCCGGCGAACCTGATCGCCACCGGCCTGTGCGTCGCCGCGTGGGGCTACTTCCTGTACCAGGGCGTCGTCGATCCGCTGGGCGGCATCAACACGCTGTGGCCGCTGTTCGGCATCGCCAACCAGATGCTGGCCGGTATCGCCCTCACCTTGGGCACCGTCGTGCTGTTCAAGATGAAGCGCGGCCAGTACGCGTGGGTCTCGATCGTGCCGACCATCTGGCTGCTGATCTGCACGCTGTCGGCCGGCTGGCTGAAGATCTTCGACCCGAACGTCAAGGTCGGCTTCATGGCCCACGCCCACAAGTTCCAGGCCGCGCTCGACCAGGGCCAGGTGCTGGCGCCGGCCAAGTCGCTCGACCAGATGAGCCGCATCATCTTCAACGACTACGTCGATGCCACGCTGTGCGGCTTCTTCATGGTCGTCGTGATCGCGGTGCTGCTGTACGGCATCCGCACGGCGCTGGCGGCGCGCAAGAACGCCAAACCGAGCGCCCAGGAGACGCCTTTCGTCGCGGCGCCCGCCGCCTCGATGGCCGAGGTGCAGTGATGCTTGGCGCGCTCGCACAGGCTGGCCGCTATCTCGGGCAAAGCATGCGCCTGATGGTCGGCCTGCCGGAATACGACACCTATGTGGCGCACATGGAGAAGAACCATCCGGATCAGCCGGTCATGAGCTACGAGGAATTCTTCCGCGAGCGCCAGGAAGCGCGGTACGGTAGCGGCAAGCGCGGGGGTTGTTGCTGAGTTAGCACTTTTACCGTAACGCAATATATCGTCGCCCCCGCTTCGCCGGGGGCGATGTTTTATCGGCCGGTGTGTTATACACATCTGACGCGGCCGACGCATAGAGAGGGGTAGATGTGGGGGGGGGGCGGTTGATT